>DATABU010000586.1:0-3543 GCA_036259415.1 Longimicrobiaceae bacterium | reverse complement strand
GGCGCGGGCGGCCGGGCGCGGGGCGCGGGGGGGTGGTCCAGCCGCCGCCCAGCTCCGACCCGCGGCCGGGGGAAGGCGCGGGGGCCGCCGGGTGCTGCACCGCCACCTGCACCTCCGCCGCCGGCGTCCCCGACCCGGGGTTCTCCACCCGCACGGTAAAGTCGCCCGGGGGCAGGTTCGCGGGAACGGAGACGTACAGCCGCGTCTGCGAGCTGCGCGCGTTGGGCGTGCGCGCCAGGGGAACGCCGCCACCGCCGCCGGCGGGGACGAGGAGCACGCGCGCGTCGTCGGCGAAGTTGCTCCCCTCGATCCACAGGCTGGTGCCCCGCCGCACCGGCGTGGGACCGTAGCGGGCGATGGTGGGCGGGCCCAGCCGCGTGGGCGAGCCCACGACCACGGGACGCTCGATGGTGGCCAGCTCGCGCCGGTCCTGGTCGAACGCGTCGATGCGCAGCGTGTAGCTCCCCGCCGGCACCCCGGCCAGGGGCACCCGCACCTCGGTGGCGCCGCGGGTAAGGTGGCGGTCGCGGTTGTAGCTGGACGAGCGCGCGGAAGGGTCCTGGCTCATCAGCGTCACGCTCAGCGCCGGCGCGTCAAGGTGCTGGCCGGTGATGACCAGCGTGCCGTCCAGCGGGGCGGGGGAAGGCCCGACCGCCGTGACCACGGGCGTGGGGGGACGCACCGGCGCCACCGCGGCCTGGCGGGTCACGTAGAGGATCTTCCGGTCCCGCGGCGCGTCGGATGCCGGGCCGTTCAGCACGGTCACGGGAACGCGGGCGATGCCGTCGTCGCCAAAGTCGTCTTCCACCCGCTCCGTGATGAGGTTGTTGCTGACGTGCACCGTGATGGCCCCGGGCGTCACCTGCGCGTCCCGCAGGTTGCGCCCGCCGAACGAGACGCGGCTGACGCCGGGGACGAACCCGGTGCCGCGGATCACCAGGGTAAAGTCGCCGCTGCCGGTGACCACCTGCGCCGGCTGAAGCTCGGACACCTGCGGCTCCTGCGCGGCCGCGGGGAGGGCCGCGGCGCAGAGCAGGGCCGCGGTGGAGAGAGCGCGAAAGGTCGTTCGCATGCGTCGCTGGGTTCGGGAGTGAAGGGTGGGGGCGGCCCGCGTCACCGCGCGCCGTCGGTGATTCGCTGCCCCGCCAGGTAGGTGCAGCAGTCGCTGGACAGGTGGATCTGGTCGCGCCCGAAGGTCTGCAGCCCGGAGCGGTCCGTCACGTTGGCGAGCGACCAGTCGCCGCCGCGGTCGCCGTGCAGCAGAACGAGTCCCGGCGCGTCCTCGCGCGGCACCCAGCGGCCCCGGATCACCCGCGTGGCGCCGTCCTCCTCCACCACCCACAGGTAGGTGCCGTCGGGGTTCACGCGCAGCGGGGGGAGCCGCATTCCGCCGGTGACGATGCGGTACGTCTCGCCCCCGCGCTCGATGGTGCCCATCGCCATGGGGACGCTGACCTCCCAGTCGCCCACGAAGAAGCCCGTCCAGAACGGCTCCCGCTCCATCCCGGCGACCCGCTGGCGATCCAGCCACTGCCGGCGGTCCACGCGTTCGTCGCGGACCAGGTACGCCTCGTCCGTGGTGCCGGCCACGGCGTCCGGGTCCGGACCGACGCGCTCCACCACGCCCGTGTACCAGAGCGGCCCGCCGTTGGGGGTGTACCGCACGCGGTCGCCCACGCGGAAGGCACCGTGCGGCAGCCAGGCGGCGGGGCCGGCGTGCACGGCGCCGGCCGCGGCCTCGCCGGCGGGGACGTTCTCCGCCGGGGGCGCATCCTCCGCCACGTTCTCCGCCGCACCCTCCTGCCCCGGGGCGGGCTCCGGGAGGGGGAGCCCGGCCAGTGCCGGCCACTCCGCCGGGTCGGGGGGCGGGCCGCCGGCCTCCAGCATGCCGCGCACGCGCGGGCACGCTTCGTAGCCCGGCTTTCCCCGTTCGCAGAACGGGCCCACCCACGACGAGGCGCTGCCGGGATCCCCCTTGTGCCAGCGTCCCAGGCCGAACGCCACCCGCACCGCGTTGGCGTACCGCGGGTCGGCCTGCGCCGCGTCCACGATGGAGAAGTCAATGCCCTGGTTGGCCGCCATCAGCGCGGGGACGAGCCACGCTTTCCCCTCGGCCGCGGTGGCGGGGGAGGCGGCGGCTTCGTGAAAGTGGTCCACGGCCTCGGCGTAGCGGCCGGCGTGGTACGCCTGGACGCCTGCTTCCAGCGCCTGCCCCGCAAGGGCGCCCGGGCCCCCGCAGGCCGCCGCGGCCGCCAGGGAGAGGGAGAAGGAAAGCACGCCGCGGGCTCGCTTCATCGTCGTGTCAGGCGGGTGAAGGGTGAGGCGCCGCGCCGGAGGGCGCCGGCTGCCCGGGCGGCGAACGCCGCGCCGCGAGCACGTAGCCCCGCGGAAGGGGGACGAGCCGCGCGCCGGCGGGCGCGTCCTCCGCGGGGCCCAGGTAGGTGATGGCCACGGCCGCGCCGGAGCGTCGGTCGCGCAGCGCGCTCCCGTCTTCCGTGAACTCCAGCCCCGCGGCGTCCAGGGCGCGCAGGGCGCCGTCCACCTGCTCCCGCAGCTCGTCGTAGCTGGCCCAGCGCGCGCCGTACAGCCGCAGGTCGCACTCCCCGTGCTCCCCCGCGCCGCGCGGCGGGCGCCCCGCGGCCGCGGCCACGGCGCGGTCCATCCAGGGATCGCTGCAGCGCGGCGGCTGCTCCGGACCGATCCCCGCGCCGGCGGCCAGGGCGAGCGCGGAGGGAAGCAGGCGCATCAGAAGAGCAAGCATGGCGGCGGATGGCTGCGGCCCGCGCGTTCCGGCCCGGCGCGCGCGGAGGGTTCGAGGGCGGCGGGGTTGACCGCGCCGTGAATGCCGGGCAAGCTTACGGGGCGGCCGTCACCCGGCCGTCACCCGGCCGTCACCCGGCCGTAATCCCCGCCGCGCGCAATGCCATCTTCGCTCTTCCTCCACCTGCTGGACGGCGCCGACCTCAGGCACCCCGACGGCGCGTCCGCCCACAGCGTGCTGGCGCAGCCCAAGCGGTTCGCGCTGCTGTGCTACCTGGCGGTGGCCGCCCCGCCGGAGATCTTTCACCGCCGGGAGCGCCTGCTCGCCCTTCTCTGGCCGGAGGCGGAGCCCGGCAACGCGCGCGCGTCGCTGCGCAACGCCGTCTATTTCCTCCGGCGCTCGCTGGGCGCGGAGATCGTGGAGACGCGGGGGGCGGACGAGGTGCGGCTGGCGCCGGGGCGGGTGCGGTGCGACTTCGCGGAGGTGCGGACGGCGCTGGACGAGGGGCGCTTCGAGGACGCGCTGCGGGGATACGCCGGGCCGCTGCTGCCGGGGTTTTCGGTGGACGACGCGCCGGAATGGAACGAATGGCTGGACCGCGAGCGCGACCGCCTGGCGCGCCGCGCGGGCGAGGCCGCGGAGGCGCTCGCGGCCCGCAGCCAGGCGGCGGGCGACCTGCCGGGCGCCGTCCGCTGGTCCCGCCGCGCGGCGGAGCTGCGGCCGGACGACGAGGCGCCGGTGCGGCGGCTGATGGAGCGGCTGGTGGCGGCGGGCGACCGGGG
>DATABU010000585.1:0-7513 GCA_036259415.1 Longimicrobiaceae bacterium | reverse complement strand
CCCGGCTGGGCGCCCGCGTGAGGGATGCGAGCGCGAAGCGGCGAGACCCGCCGGCAGTTTGGCGGGGCTCGCCTCCGTTGGGCAGCGTTGTTTGCTGCCCTACGGAGCCGCAGCCCGACCCCGCGCCAGCGGCGGTCACGCCCGAACCGAGTCGTTCCAGACGACACCGCAAGAGCGGAACCGACAACGCCTTACGGTGTCGTGTAGACCAGGATCGCAGCGACCACCGGAACCGGAGCGAAATGGCTGAGAACGGCGTGACGGAGCGCGCCGCCTGGGGCGCGGACGACGGCTCCACGCCCCGGGCGCTCTACGTGCACGTGCCCTTCTGCGCGCGGCGCTGCGCCTACTGCGACTTCGCCGTGCAGGCCACCCGCACCGCGCCGACGGAGGAGTGGCTGGAGGCCATCGGCACGGAGGTGCGGCTGCTCGCGGAGGAGCGCGGGTGGACGGAGCCGCTGCGGCTGGACACGCTCTACGTGGGCGGGGGGACGCCGTCGCTCCTCGGAACGGGGGCCATGGCCGCGCTCGCGGAGCGGCTGAGGCCGTACGCCGCCTGGGACCCGGCCACGGTGGAGTGGACCTGCGAGGCCAACCCGGAGAGCTTCACCCCGGAGCTGGCGGCCGACTGGCGGGCGGCGGGGGTGAACCGCATCTCCCTGGGCGCGCAGACCTTCCACCCGGAGGCGCTGCGCTGGATGGGCCGCCTGCACGGCGCCGACGGACCGGCACGGGCGATGCTCGCCGCGCGCGGCGCCGGCTTCGAGGACGTCAGCGTGGACCTGATCTTCGGGCTCCCCGCGCGGCTGGGGCGCGACTGGGGCGCCGACCTGGAGCGGGCGCTGGAGCTGGAGCCGGAGCACGTCTCGCTCTACGGCCTCACGGCCGAGGCGGGCGCGCCGCTGGGGCGCTGGGTGCGCGAGGGGCGCGAGGCGCTGGCGGACGAGGACCGCTACGCCGACGAGTACCTGCTGGCGCACGAGCGGCTCACGGCGGCGGGGTTCCGGCACTACGAGGTCTCCAACTTCGCGCTGCCGGGCCGGCGCTCGCGCCACAACTCCGTGTACTGGACGGGGGCCCCGTACGCCGCGCTGGGCCCCGGGGCGCACGCCTTCTACCCGCCGCTGCGGCGCTGGAACCTGCGCGGCTGGGACGCCTGCCGCGACGCGCTCCGCGAGGGGCGCCTCCCCGTGGAGGGCGAGGAGCGGGTGGAGGCGGACGAGGCGGCGCTGGAGCGCCCCTGGCTCCTGCTGCGCACCGACACGGGGTACCCGCTGGGCGACGCGTCGGAGGCGGAGCGGCGGCTGGCGGCGGAGTGGGAGGGGCGGGGATGGGCGACCGTGGGCGGCGGGACGCTCCGCCTCACGGCCGAGGGGTGGCTCCTGCTGGACCGCCTGGCGGTGGAGATGTCCGCCGCCGCGGAGGCGGGAGCGGCGCCCGCGGGCGCCGTCTGACGGCCCGGCGATCTCCCGCCGCAGCTTGACGATCCGGGCACTTCCGGGCACATTTCAGCCGGCTTCCACCGTTTCTTCAGGAGATGCGAGAGGATCCCCTCACCGAGCGCGAGCACCACGTCCTGGACGCGGTGATCCGCACCTACGTGGAGACCGCCGAGCCCGCCGGGAGCCGCACGCTCACCCGGCGGTTCCGCCTCGGCGTGTCGCCGGCCACGGTGCGGAACACCATGAGCGACCTGGAGGAGAAGGGCTACCTGTACCACCCGCACACCTCCGCGGGGCGGGTGCCCACCGACCGGGCGTACCGCTTCTTCGTGGACTCGCTCATCGGCGCGCCGCGCCTGCCCGACGCGGAGCTGAACGCCATCCGCCTCGAGCTGGAGACCAGCGCCGAGCGCCGGGGCGTGGAGGCGCTGGTGGGGCGCGCGGCGCAGGTGCTGGGGCTGCTCACGCAGGAGCTGGGGATCGCCATCGCGCCGAGGCTGGACGCGGCGACGCTGGAGCGGCTGGAGCTGATCCCGGTGGGGGAGGGGAAGGTGCTCCTGGTGCTGGCGCTGCGGGCGGGGCGGGTGCGCACCATCTACGTGGACGTCCCCACCACCGTGCCGCCGACGGCGCTGGCCTCCGTGGCGCGCATCCTGAACGAGCGGCTGGCCGGGCTGACGCTGCGGGAGATCCGCGCGACGCTCCCCCAGCGGCTCCGCGACAGCGTGGCCGCGGGCGACCCCGCCTCCGACCTGCTCAACATCTTCCTGCAGTCCGGGGAGGAGTGGTTCGACGCGCCAGCCGACGCCGCCTCGGAGCTGCACCTGGGGCGCGCCTCCGTGCTGGCGGACCAGCCGGAGTTCGCCAGCGGCGAGCGGCTGCGCGGGCTGATCGAGCTGATCGAGCACCGCGACCTGCTCAAGGGCGTCCTGGGCGACCGCGTGGGCGCGCAGGGGCTGCAGGTCACCATCGGCGAGGAGCACGGCACCCCCGCGCTCGCCGGCTTCACGGTGGTCACCTCGGAGTACCGCGTGGGCGACCTCAAGGGGGTCATCGGGGTGATCGGGCCCACCCGGATGCCCTACGACCGCGTGATCGCATTCGTCGAGAAGACCTCGACGCTGGTTTCCGAATTCCTGGCCTGAGCGCCCAGTCCCACACGGGTATGAGAGACTACTACGAGATCCTCGGCGTCGCCAAGGGCGCCGACGGGGAGAGCATCAAGAAGGCGTACCGCAAGCTCGCCCTCCAGTACCACCCCGACCGCAGCGGCGGCGACAAGGAGGCCGAGGACAAGTTCAAGGAGGCCACCGAGGCGTACGAGGTGCTGCGCGACGACCAGAAGCGCGCCGCCTACGACCGCTACGGCCACGCGGGCGTCAAGGGCGCGGCGGGCGCCGGCTTCGGCGGGCGCGGCGGCTTCGGGTTCGAGGACGCCCTGAACATCTTCATGCGCGACTTCGGGGGCTTCGGCGGCTTCGAGGACCTCTTCGGCGGGCAGGGCCGCCGCCGCGGCGGGGCCCAGCGGGGGCGCGACCTGCGGGTGAAGCTGGACGTCACCCTGCCCGAGGTCGCCACGGGGGTGCACCGCAAGCTCAAGCTCAAGGTGCTGGACCCCTGCGGCGCCTGCACCGGCACCGGGTCGGCCAGCGGCACGCCGCCGGAGCCGTGCGACACCTGCCAGGGCGCGGGGGAGGTGAGGCGCGTCCAGCGCAGCGTCTTCGGCCAGTTCGTGAGCGCCTCCGTCTGCCCCACCTGCCAGGGCGAGGGGCGCGTGATCCGCACCCCCTGCAAGGTCTGCCAGGGCGACGGCCGCCAGCGCGCCGACCGCACCGTGGAGGTGGACATCCCGGCCGGCGTCAGCTCCGACAACTACATGACGCTGCGCGGGCAGGGGAACGCGGGTCCCCGCGGCGGCCCCCGCGGCGACGTGGTGGTCGTCATCGAGGTCGAGGACGACCCGCGCTTCCTCCGCGAGGGGAGCGACCTGGTGCACGACCTGGGGATCACCTTCAGCCAGGCGGCGCTGGGGATCGAGCTGGACGTCCCCACCGTCGCCGGCTCGGAGAAGGTCCGCGTCCCGGCGGGCGTGCAGAGCGGCAACGTCATCACCCTGCGCGGCAAGGGGCTCCCCCACCTGGGCGGGGGCGGCCGCGGCGACCAGCACGTGCGGGTGCACGTCTGGACCCCCACGCAGCTCACCTCCGAGCAGGAGGAGCTGTTCCGGAAGCTGGCGGAGCTGGAGGGCCCCGTCCCCGGCGGCGAGGGGAAGAGCCGCCAGGGCTTCTGGGACAAGGTCAAGGGAGCGTTCGCCGCTTGACGGCTTCCGACCGCTGGCTGGTGCTGACGGCGCGGGCCCCCACGGTGGACGCGGCCGCGCTGCTCGCCGAGGGGCTCGTCGCGCTCGGGGGCGGCGCGGTGGTGGAGACGGCGGACGGCCTGGTCACCTACCTCACGCCGCCGCACGACCCGGAGGCGTTCGTGGCGGAGGCGCGCGCCCGCCTGGCGGAGGGGCTCCCGGACGGCGCGGAGCCGGAGCTGACCTGGCGCTGGCAGGAGAGCGAGGACTGGGCCCGCAAGTGGAAGGAGGGGCTCCGCCCCCGCCGCGTCACTCCCCGCGTGGTGGTCAAGCCCACCTGGACGGAGTGGGACGCCGCCCCCGGCGAGACGGTCATCGACATCGACCCGCAGATGGCGTTCGGGACGGGGGAGCACGCCACCACCCGCGGCTGCCTCCGCCTGCTGGACGGCGCCCTCCGCCCCGGCGACCGGGTGCTGGACGTGGGCTCCGGGTCGGCGATCCTCGCCATCGCCGCGGCGCGGCTGGGCGCGGGGGAGACCGTCGCGGTGGAGTACGACCCCGACGCCAACCTCAACGCCCGCGAGAACCTGGAGCTGAACGGCGTGGAGGGCCGGGTGCGCATCGTGGAGGCCATGGCCGACCCGGCGCTCCTGCGCGGGCTGGGGCGCTTCGACCTCCTCCTCGCCAACATCCTCAGCAGCGTCATCCGCCCCCTCCTCCCCGGCTTCCGCGAGGCGCTGGGCGGCTCGCCGGAGGGCCGCCTGATCGTCAGCGGGATCCTGCGCGCCGAGCACGCGGACGTGGCCCGCGACGCCGAGGCCGCGGGCTTCCGCGTGGCGCGCACGGACGAGGAGGAGGAGTGGTGGAGCGCCCTGCTGGTCCCCGCGGCATCCTCCTGAGCCTGGACCATCCAACGACCATGTCCGAAAAGACCATCTTCAGCCGGATCATCGACGGGGAGATCCCCGGCACCTTCGTCTACCAGGACGAGCACCTGGTCGCGATCCGCGACATCAACCCCGCGGCACCGACGCACGTGCTGGTGATCCCGCGCAAGCCGATCCCGTCGCTGGCGGAGCTGGGCGAGGAGGACGTGGAGCTGGCCGGGCGGCTGCTGCTGGCGACCCGGCGCATCGCGGAGCAGGAGGGGCTGGCGGAGCGCGGCTACCGGGTGGTGGTCAACACCGGCGACGAGGGGGGGCAGACGGTGCCGCACCTGCACCTGCACGTGCTGGGCGGGAAGCAGCTGTCGGGGCACGGGACGGCGTGACCTTCGACTGCGGGTTCGGGCGTGCCCCTCGCTGACGCTCGGGTCGGGCTGCGCGCGGAGTAGCGCACGAAACTACCGTGCGCAACTCCGCCGAGCCGCCGGAAACTGCCCCGGCGTCTCGGCCCTGCCGGGCGCGCATCCCTCACGCGGGCGCCCCCGCCGGTTCAGGCCGGCGGGGGCGCTTTCGTGCAGCACTGCTCGTGCCGCCGTCTGCCTACGCCTCTCCGACTTCGCGCGTCCAGACGATGCCGCCTTCCGCGTTTACCCGCACCACCAGGATTCGGTCGGCGGCGGTGCCGACCAGGGTGGCGCCACCGTCGGGCTCGGGGAGGACGACCCGTGCTTCGGGCGCGGAGCTGCCGCCGGCGCGGCCGTAGGTGCGCGTCCACAGGACGGTGCCGGTGCCGTCGGTGCGGGTCAGGCGGAAGCCGCCGCCGGCGAGGAGCCAGCCGCCGCCGGGGGCGGCCGCCAGGGCGTGGACCGGGCCGGGGAGGGTGGTCTGCTGCCGGACGATCGTGCCGGCGGGGTCCAGGAGCAGGAGCTGGCCGGCGCGCGAGAGCGTGGTCCCCGCCACGACCGCGCCGCCTTCGGGGGTGGGGAGCACGGCCTCGGCCGAGCCGGCGAAGCGCGTGGTCCAGCGCTCGGCGCCCGCGGCGTCGGTGCGCGTCACCCATCCGCCCTCCCCCAGCTTCTGCGCGCCGAAGCGGTCGCCCGCCAGGAGGAAGCCGCCGTCGGGGAGCTGCGCCACGGTCTCGGCGGCGCCGTCGCGCCGGAAGCCGCGGGTCCACTGCGGCTGGCCTTCGGCGTCCAGCTTCACCAGCCAGGCGTCGCGGTCGGACTGGCCGGCCATCGCCCAGCCGCCGTCGGCGGTGGGGATCACCGCGGTGGCGTAGTCGTAGCGGGTGGCGTCCACGAAGCGGGACCAGGCCACGGCGCCGTCGGCGCCGGTCCGGGCCAGCCACGCGTCCATGTCCCACCCCTGCCGGCCGTCAGGGAGTGTCACCGGACGCTCCACGCTCCCCGCCAGGAGGGAGCCCCCGCCGGGGGCGGGGGCGGCGCCCCGGGGCGACCGCTCGGGCGTGCCCGGCTCTGCGAGCTCCGCGAGGCGGAGGAGCCGTCCGTCCTCGGCAACGCGGGCCGCCAGCGGCCGGCGGGCGGAGGTGATGGCTACGGCATCCGGGAGGTAGACGACGCGGCTCCCCGGCCGCTCCGACACCGTGGGGTTGACGTGGGTGAGCGTCAGGCTCCCCCCGCCCACCAGCACGCCTCCGTCCGCCCCGCGCGCCGCGGCGAGCCCCTCGTAGCGGCGCTCGACCTTCACGACGCGCTTCGCGCCGGCGGGCGGCGCGCTCCCCCGCGGCAGGCGGTCGCCCTCGAAGAAGTGCAGCGTCGTCACCCCGCTCTGCGGGTCGGCCGAGAGGAGGTAGGTGTAGCGCCCCCGCGGCAGCGGGGTCTCGCCTACGTAGTCGATGGGGGTCACCCCCATCGGCCTTCCCTCCACGACCATCCGCACCGCGCCGTACTGGTACGCCTCCCGGAAGCTGCCGTAGCGGCTGTACTCGCCGGCGGGGACGTCGCCCAGCGGCACGCCGTTCACGACGACCTCGCGGAAGGTGTGGTCGCTGTTGTTGTAGACGCGGATCTCCACGCCGTCGGGGCCGGCCGCGAGGATGGTGTCGCAGGCCGCGGCGGCGAGCGGGAGGAGGAGCACGAGGGCGGAGAGGAGCCGTTTCATCGGACCGTCGGTGCCGGGGGAGCGAGCGGGTACCGCACACTCCCCCTGACGCGCGGCGGCCCGCGCGGGTCACCGCGCGGCGCTCAGGTCAGCGCCAGGACCGCGGCCGCGGGGTCGGCGGCGAAGCGCTCCAGGTCGGGGAGGTGCCGGCGGAGGATGGCCTCGACGTCCCCCGTGGAGCAGTTCCCCCGCCGGATCCACACCAGCTTCGGCGGGGGGCCGTGGAGCACCGCGCGGTCGTGGAAGTCCGCGTCGCGGGAGACCACGGCCAGGCCGTGCGCGCGGGCGTGCTCCCACACCGCGTCGTCGGGGGCGCCGGAGAGCCCCGCGTCGCGCACGTGCGTCGAGCCGGGGTAGGCGTCCGCGAGGCGCGCCACCAGCCGGAACGACAGGTTCTCGTCCAGGAGGAGCCTCACGCGGGGACGTGCCAGACGCTGCGCCCCTGGCCGGCCGCGAAGGCGAGGCAGGCGCGAAGGTCGGCGCGCTCCAGGTCGGGGAAGTCGGCGAGGATCTCGTCCTCGGACATCCCCGAGGCGAGGTACTCCAGCACGTCGTAGACGGTGATGCGGAGGCCGCGGACGCAGGGCTTCCCCCCGCGCTTCCCGGGCTCGATGGTGATGCGCTCGCCGAGTGGCATCTCGCTGCTCCCCGCTGGCTCGGTGTGGGACGGCGCCGCCTCCACCTCCGCCGGGGACGGGCCGTACGCGGCCTGGAGCTCCCGCACCCGCGAGGCGGCCCCGTGCGGGCCCGCGCCGTAGGCGCGG
>DATABU010000584.1:0-8832 GCA_036259415.1 Longimicrobiaceae bacterium | reverse complement strand
GTCCCGCACCCCACCGCGCCCGTCTCCGAGCTGGCGAAGCTGCGGGGCGTCGGCCCGGCGACCGCTTCTGCGGCGGTGGCGGCCGCCGCGCCGGAGACCTATCCGTTCTTCGACGAGCAGGTGGCGGCGCAGCTCCCCGGGCTGGGGCCGGTGGCCTGGACGCTGGGCTACTACGCGCGCTACGCGGACGCGCTACGGGCCGCGGCGCGGGAGCTGGGCGCGGAGTGGACGCCCGCGCTGCTGGAGCGCGCCCTCTGGGCGCACGTCGGCGGCAAGGCCGGCGCCGCCGCCCGAGCGATGACGGATCGCGACCTCTTCCTCGGCATCTGGGAGCTCGTCCCCGAGCTGTCGCTGTACGACTCCGGACCCGTTCCGGCGTGCTGCACGTACGAGATCGGCTCGCGGGACGGCCTGGTCGAGGTCCGGGTCCGCTGGCGCATGCGGGCGGACGGGCCGGAGCAGGTGACGGCGTTCGCCGCCCCGGGCGACGGGACGCCACGGGAGCTGCCGCAGTCCGGGAGCCAGGGTCCCGATGCGTTCTCAATCACCCGCGTGGACGAGCGGACCCTGAACAGCGCGGCGCTGCGTGGCGGCGAGGTGCTCGCACATGCGCGGCGCGTGGCCTCGCTCGACGGGACTCTCCTCGCCATCGTGCAGGAGGGCGCGCGGCCCGAGGGCGGGCGCTTCCGCAACTTCCAGGTCTACCGCCGCGCACCCGCGGCCCCCTGACGGTGCCCGCGCGCGGACCACCCTACGCGGCGAAGCGGACGAGCGTGCTGTCGCCCACCGGCCGGTAGCCGATGCGCGCGTAGATGGCGTTGGAGGTGGGGTTCGCCAGGTCGGTGTAGAGCACGCAGAAGCGCCGCCCCCCGGCCAGCAGCCGCCGGCTGAGCGCGGCCACGCAGGCGGTGGCGTAGCCGCGCCCCCGCTGCTCCGGCGGGGTGTAGACGGCGTTCACGGCGACGCCGTGCCGCGTGGGACGGGCGCTCGCGGCCATGGAGCGCGGCTCGCCGTCCTCCCAGAGCCACACCTCCCCCGCGGCGATGCGGCGCCCCGCAAGGGCGCGCGCCTGCTCCGGGTCCGCCAGGCCCAGCGCCTCCCGGTCGAACGCCTCCAGCCACCCCGCCACCCGCTCCCGGTCCGCCTCCCCGGCGCGGCGCAGCTCCCCCGGCACGGACGGCAACGGCCGCACCTCCGTGAGCGCGTGGATCCGCTGCCGCATCGCCACGCGCGCCTCCGTCCCCGCCGCCCGGGCCCAGCACTCCGCGAACCCCTCCGCCAGCGCGCCCGGCCCCACCGCCGCCGTGGGCCGCGCCCCCGCCGCGAGCAGGTCCGCGGCGAGCGCGTCCAGCGCGCCGCCCGCCTCGGCGCGGTCGCCCGCCAGCACCAGCGGGTGCGGCGGCGTCATCAGCGCCGCCAGCGCGAGCCCCGCCCCGTCGCGCACCGTGGCGAGATACCGCGCCGCGGCCCCCGCGGGCGCAGAGCGCGCGCCCGCCGCCACACCCAGGATCAGACCGTGGAGCGCCTCGCTGCGCTCCAGTTCCTCCCGGGCATCGCGGAGAAACGTGTCCGCGTCGGGGTGTCGGACGAGCCGCATGGGCGTGTCGGGAAGCGGGGTGCAACAGGAGCGCTCCGGCGGGGGTCGTCGGCGGGGCGCCCCCTGCCTGCTCCCCAGAACTGCAACAACCCGCCCCCGGCAGGTGGCCCGCGTGAGGGATGCGAGCGCGAAGCGGCGAGACCCGCCGGCCGTTTGGCGGGGCTCGCCTCCGTTGGGCACAGTTTCATCGTGCCCTACGGAGCCGCAGCCCGACCCGAGCGCCAGCGAGGGGCACGCCCACCCCAGCAGTTCAGCCGTTCGAGCCTTCAGACGACGCGCGTCTTCCACCGCCCCCGCCGGAACATGAGCGCGCTCGCCACGGCCAGCGTGGAGAACGCCACCGTGATCGCCAGGAACGCCCCGCGCGGCCCCATCCCCAGCGGGATCGCGAGCAGGTACGCGAGCGGGATCTCCCAGAGCCAGAACACGAGCAGGTTGAGCACCGTGGGCGTCCACGTGTCGCCCGCGCCGTTGAACGACTGCGTGATCACCATCCCGTAGGCGTAGAACAGGAACCCCGCCGCCACGATGCGCAGACAGTCGGCGCCGTAGGGGATGATGGCCGGGTCGTCGGTGAAGAGCCGCACCAGCGGCCCGGCGAAGACCACGAAGCCCAGCCCCACCGTCCCCAGGAAGCACAGGTTGTAGAAGCCCGCCCGCCACACCGCCCGCTCGGCGCGCTCCGGCTTCCCGGCCCCCAGCGCCTGCCCCACCATGGTCGCCGCGGCGCTGCTCATCCCGAACGAGGGGAGGAGCGCGAAGATCACGATGCGGATGCCGATGGTGTACCCCGCCAGCGCCGCGCTCCCGAAGGTGGAGATGATGCGCACCAGCCCGATCCAGCTGGCGGTGCCCACCAGCACCTGGAAGGCCCCGGAGGCGGAGAGGCGCACGATGCGGGCGAGCAGCTCCGGCCGCACCTCCAGGTGCCTGCGCCGCACGGTGATGCGCCCGCCGGGGCGAACCAGGAGCGAGAGCGCCAGGAGCGCCCCCGTCCCCCGCCCGATGGTGGTCGCCACCGCGGCGCCGGTAACGCCCATCTCCGGGAAGGGCCCCGGCCCGAAGATCAGGCAGGGGGTCAGGACGATGTTGATGCCGTTGGCGATCCAGAGCACGCGCATGGCGACGGCCGCGTCCCCCGCGCCCCGGAAGATGGCGTTGACCAGGAAGAGCAGGAGGATGGCGGCGTTCCCCCCCAGCATCACCCGGGCGAAGCCGGCGCCCTGCTCGATCACCCCGGGCGAGGCGCCCATCCACCCCAGCAGCCGCGGCGCCATCGCCACGCCGAAGACGCCGATCACGACGGAGATCGCCACGCCAAGCACGATGGCCTGCACCGCCGCCCGCGCGGCGCCGTCCGGGTCGCCCTCGCCGATGCGGCGCGCCACGGTGGCCGTCGCGCCGATCCCCAGCCCCATCGCCAGGGCGTACACCAGCGCCAGCATGGACTCGGTGAGCCCCACCGTCGCCACGGCGTCGGCGCCCAGCTTGGCCACGAAGAACACGTCCACCACTGCGAAGATGCTCTCCATGAGCATCTCCAGGATCATGGGGACGGAGAGCACCAGGATGCTCCGGCCGATGGGGCCCTGCGTGTAGTCCCGGCGCGAGCCGCGCAGCGCCTCGCGGACGGCGCTCCAGAAGCCGGTGTCCTCGGTCGGGGGAGCGGCCTCCGGCGCTTCGGCGGGAGGCGGGGCGGCGGGGAGGGTCTCCACGGTACGGCGCCGGACGGGGGTGGACGGTCCGGCGGGGCGGGGCCGGGACGAGCCGTCAAATATCGTCCGGCGGGGGGAGGGGGTCCAGGGCCGGGGCCCGCTCCCCGGAGGGTGTGGCGGCCCGGTCAGCCGCGCTGCCGGACGGTCACTGTCCGCTGTTCCGCATGAGCAGGGCCCTGAGCATCTCCTCGGCCTTCGCGGCGTCGCCGTCCCTTCCCACCTCGCGGTAGCCCGAGATCGCGTGCCGGAGGTGGTCGGCGTCTAGCCCGTCGAACTCCATGTAGGTGTCGATGCTGGCGATCTTCTCGTCCACCTTGCCCTGCTTGTCGTAGATCAGGGCGAGGTTGTACTGGTACGCGATGACGTCGGGCGCGAGCGCGATCGCCTTCAGCAGGTCCCTCTCCGCACCTTCGTAGTCCTTGATGCTGTACCTCAGCATCTGCAGCTGGTTCAGGAGCACGGCCAGCTCCGCGTCTTGCAGCCTCTTCTGTCCGATCAGGTTGCGGATGACGCCGGCGAGGTACTCGATCCCCTCCTTCTCGGTGTCCGTGTTGTAGTAGTACTCCTTCAGACCGAAGACGGCGAAGCCGATCGCCTCGTAGGGCAGCTCGTCGGCCGTCTGGAGCAGCTCCTGCAGGGTCGACTTTCCGATCGGCTCACCCGCGCGGGCGAGGTACGCCGCCGCGTCGGCCATCGCCGTGGGCCCCAGGATCTTCTTGATCCGCGGGAGGAGGCTGGCGGCCATGCCGAGGTCGCCCTGCTCGAACGCCCGCATGAAGGCGACTCTCGGGTGCTCCAGCAGGTAGTCGGTCATGTTGCCCGACTTCGCCGCGACGGTCCCGGTCCGCGACTCCGCGTCCGGGTTGACCAGCCGGTTCACCTTCCGCTCCAGGCGCCGGATCGCGTCGGAGATGCTGGACAGCGACTCCCCCGACGAGGTCTCCGCGTAGCCCTCCGTCTCGATCGCCCGGACGAAGCTCTGGATGTCCTTCACCGATGTCAGGGTGGACCTCGGGTCGGTGAGGTCGTAGTAGACGGTGCGGATCCCCGCCACGTCGAACGGGAGCGTCTCTCCCTTCCGGATGAGCTGGATGAAGGGCAGGCCCGCTTCGTGTCTCCTCCCGCACTCGTAGTACACGTTGGCGTTGTGCCCCGTCAGGTCGATCACGCACAGGTCGGACTGCTGCACCAGGCTGATGATGTCCGTGGTGATGATCGTGGGACGGGCGATCTTGTCGGCGCGGATGATGTTGAAGTTGAAGGGCGCCAGAGCCGGCTCGATCAGCAGCTCCAGGAAGTCGTCCGCCGCCTTCCGGATCTCGGAGCCGTCCGGGCCGATGGGCGAGATGACGAAGCAGGTCTTGGGGGCGGTGGCTAGCATGGCAACCCTCAGGGTTCGGGAAACGGCCGCGGGCGCACGACGCCTCGGGCCCAGCGGGCCGACTTCTTCCGTTCACGCTCCATGGAGCGGTTTCAGCCTGACCGGATGGGGCGGTGTCGTCGAGTACGGCCGATCACGAGTGGTCCGATATGAACATGTAGATGACGCCTGGCCCGAATAGTAAGTCGAATTCCAGGCAGCGCAACGGGGCGGCACACGTCGCCTGCCGACGCGTGCCGCCCGTGGACCCGGACCGGCCTCAGCCCCTCCGCCGCGCCGCCTGCTCCCGCAGGTGCCAGGCGGCCGCCCCGGTGCGGTTCCGGCCGTTCAGCGCTCCACCCGCAGCGCCCGACGGGTGACGGCGGGCTCGCCCTCGCGCGGCGTGACCGCCAGCTCCAGCGTGTACTCCCCGGGGGCCAGGTCGGTCAGCGCCAGCACCAGGGTCCGCGCCATGGTCGGCTCGCCGGGGGTCTCCTCGTCCCACTGCACGCGGATGGGGGTGGCCTCGCCCACCAGCCCCAGCCGCTCGATCAGGCGCCGCCCGAACGACGGGGAGCCGCGCTGCACGCTCACCGAGATCGCCACCGTGTCGGGCCGCTCGGGGAGGCCGTACACCTCCCAGAAGAGCCCCAGCGACTCGCCGGTGCGCACCTTCGTGGAGCCGCGCGCCTGGGGGACCGCGTCGTCCAGCGTGGAGGGGAGCTCGTCGGCGCCGCGCAGCAGGAGGACGTCGGAGACGCCCACCCCGCCGGTGGGCGCCGGCAGTGCCAGGCCGTAGCGCGCCCGCCCCACCCGCTTCGCCTGGAGCGTCTGCGTCTCCAGGCTGAGGATGCGCTCCCCCGGCTCGGCCGCCAGGGTGAGCACTCCCCGCGGCTCCGAGACGGTCGCGTGCGCCATCTGCGGCTCGGTACGGTGGTCGGTCGCCAGCACCAGGGCGGCGTCGGTGACCGACCCGGGGGGGATGCTGTCGGCGTCCAGCGCGAAGGCCGCCACCACCAGCGCCGAGTCGCCGCGGCGGAAGCGGGCCACCTGGTGCTCCAGCGCGTCGAACGCCTCCGTGTAGGCGGGGGCGTACTCGGCGCGGGCGTCGCGGTCGTCCAGCGGCCAGTCGCCGTCGCCGATCTCGCCGGGGGTCTCCAGGAAGCGCACCGGGGGGAGCAGCGTCCAGCTCTTCGGGGCGTAGTGCGTCACCACCGAGGCGCGCCCCTGCGTCAGGAGCGGGTGGTTGGGGCGCACCCGCTCCCACCCCACCGGCTGCCCGAAGCGCAGCAGGATCTCCCGCAGGTCGTCGCCCCAGGAGAGCCCCTCGGTCACCTTGGCCCGGTCCTGCAGCCGGTCGGCCACGTTCCGGGAGAGGTGCTCGGCGCGCAGGTCGTTGCCGGGGAAGGCCCAGAAGGGGTCGGCCAGCCACCAGAAGCGCTGCTCCGCGTCGGGCATGCGCTCGCGCAGCCGGCGGAAGTCCCGCCACTCGCGGTCGGAGAGGATGGGGTCCAGCTCGGTCCACTCCTCGCGGGTCTCGTCCGGCATGGCGGCGAGCGCCGCGTCGAAGGCGGAGTCCGCACCGGCCACCCGCCCGGCGGCCTGCAGCGCGAAGCCCTCCAGCGCGCTGCACCACCACCCCGCCCGGCACTCGCGCGCCGCGGCGGCGGCCTCGTCCGCCCGCCCCGCCTCCACCAGGTAGCGCACCCGCTGCCCGGCCACCCACTCGTCGCCCGGGTAGCGCGCCGCGGCCTCGCCCAGGCGGGCGATCAGCTCGTCGCGCCCCTGCCGCACCGGCTCCGGCTCGGGGGGCGGGGTCCACTCGGGGCCGTCGTCGTCGCCGTGCCAGAGGCAGAAGCGCCCGATGCGCTCGTCGCAGCGCTCCGGCCCCAGCCCGCTCTCGGTCCAGGGGAGGTGGCGGAAGCGGAGGCGCTCGAAGGACGCCTGGGCGGAGCGGGCCGAGCCCAGCGCCCGCGCCGAGTCGCGCGCCGTCTGGGCGGCCAGCGTCGCCGCGGGGGCGGCGGACTGCGAGGGGAGCTCCGGGGCGAGCGAGACGAGCGCGGCCAGGGCGGCCGCCGCGCGCAGGGGGGTGGGACGCATGGCGGTACTCCGTGTGGACGGGTGGAAAGGCTCCACGAGACTCCCCGCACCTCCCGGGCCAGCGGGCGCACCCCGCCGGCCCGGACGTCATCCTCCTCCGGGCTCCTCGTTCACGCGGCGCCAGCCGAACACGAAGGCCAGCGCCACCAGCGCGATCAGGAGGACCCCGTAGGCCGCCGCCCCGCCGAAGTCGAAGGCCCGGAGCTGGGCCAGCATCTCCACCGAGATGGGGCGGGTGCGGTGCGTGTACAGCAGGACTGAGGCGACGAACTCGCCCAGCGCGGTCACCCAGGCCAGGAGCGCCCCGGCGGCCAGCCCCGGGAGCACCAGCGGGAGCACCACGCGCGCCAGCGTCCGGACGCGCCCGGCGCCCAGCGACGCCGCGGCCTCCTCCAGCGCCGGGTCCAGCTGGCGGAACGAGGCCAGCGCGGCGCGGGTCACCAGCGGGACGTTGCGGATGAAGTACGCCAGGGGGAGGATGGCGAAGGTCCCCACCAGCACGAAGCGCCCCGCCAGCGGCTCGCTGACGCTGAAGGTGCTCGCCAGCGCGACCGCCAGCACCGTCCCCGGGAGCGCCCAGGGGAGCACCACCAGCGCGTCCACCATCCGCCGCCCCGGGAAGCGCCGCCGCGCCAGCAGGTAGCCGGCCGCGAAGGCGAAGGCCACGTTCGCCAGCGTGGCCACCGTGGCCATGCGCAGCGAGTTGAGCACCGGCACCAGCCGGTCCGCGTCGGTGAAGAGCGTGCGCCAGGTCTCGGCCGAGTACACGGGGGGGAGGATCTCCACCGTCCAGCTCCCCTCCGGGACGAAGGAGACCAGCAGCACCGTGGCGTGGGGGAGCAGCAGCAGCCCCACCCCCAGGAAGGCCACGGCGGAGAGGAGGAGCGCCCCCCGCCCGCCGCCCTTCCGCGCCGCCGCCCCCGAGCCCTTGGAGGCCCCGGTGTACTCCCGCCCGCGTTCGTAGCGCTGCAGCATCAGCAGGAAGACCAGCGAGGCCAGGGCCAGCACGGTGGCCTCCACCGCCACCAGCCCCTCCTCGCCGTTCAGCTTGCTGGCGTAGAGCTGCGTGGTGAGCACCCGGAACCCGCCGCCGAACACGTACGGGGCGCTGAACGAGGCCATGCTGGTCATGAACACCAGCAGCCCGGCCCCTCCCAGCGCCGGGGCCAGCAGCGGCAGCGTCACGCGCCGCAGCGTGGTCCAGCGCCCGGCCCCCAGCGCCGCCGCGGCCTCGGCGTAGGATGCGTCCAGCCGCGCCAGCCCCGCCGCGGTGAACAGGTAGAAGTACACGTACATGGTGTACGCGTGCACCAGCAGGATCGCCCAGGCCCCGGTGAGCCGCCAGGGCGGCTCCGCCAGCCCCAGCAGGAGCTGCACCCCCCGCGTCAGGAAGCCGCTCTCCCCGTACAGGAAGAGGAAGGAGATGGTCCCCACCAGCGGGGGGAGGAGCACCGGCAGGGCCGCCAGCCCGCCCAGCAGGCGCCGCCCCGGGAACTCCCAGCGCGCGAAGAGGAAGGCCAGCGGCACCCCCACCGCCGCCGAGAGCGCCACGCTCGCCGCCGAGATCCACACGCTCGCCCAGAGCGCCTCCCGCTCGGTGCCGCTCTCCCAGAAGCGGCGCCAGTGCTCCAGGGTGAGCCGCCCGCCCTCCATCACGCTGTCGCGCAGCACGAACAGGTTGGGGTAGAGGACGAGCCACACCAGGAGCAGGGCGACGGGGAGCGCCAGGAGCAGCGTCCCCCGGCCGGGGCGCTCCCCGCTCACCGCGCCTCCGCGGGAAAGGCCACGGCGCGCGCGCCGTCGCGCGGACCCAGGTACACCGCCTCGCCCGCCTCCGCCTCGCCGCCCTCCCCCTGCACCAGCAGCTCGGCGTCGTCCACGGCCACCCGGTAGAAGGTGGCCGCCCCCGCGAAGCGGCGGTCCAGCACCCGTCCGGCCAGCTCGTGGCCGCCGCGGGCGCCGCGCTCGGCGCCGTCGCGCCAGATGCGCAGCTCCTCCGGGCGGACCATCACCCGCACCGCCGCCCCCGGGCGCGGGTCGGCGCCCCCGGGGACGCGCGC
>DATABU010000583.1:0-3377 GCA_036259415.1 Longimicrobiaceae bacterium | reverse complement strand
GTGCGCCGGCTCCGCCACCCGCCCCGCCTCCGGAGGCGCGCGGCGCCGCCAGCTGCGCGGGGACCACCCGGGCGCCCGGCACGCGCTCGATCTCGCCGCGGTGGATCACGGCCGCCTCCCCCGTGAAGAGCGCGGGAGGGCCCCCGCGGAAGCGGTCCAGCACCTCGTCCAGGACGAGGGCCTCCGGAGCCATGACCTCCTCCACCCCCGCGCCGAAGCGGTAGCACGCCGCGTACACGTCCCGGCGCCGCGCGTCGAAGAGGGCGCACACCGGTCGGTCCGCCCCCCAGCACCCCGCCGCCGCCGCCAGCAGCGACGGGTAGGCGAAGAGCGGGACCCCGGCGGCGTGCACGATCCCCTTGGCCGTCGCCGCGGCGATCCGCACGCCGGTGAAGGAGCCGGGGCCGCCCCCCACCACGACCGCGGCGAGGTCCGCCGGCGACATCCCCGCCGAGCGGAGCGCCCGGTCCACCGCGGGGAGCAGCGCCGAGGAGTGCCCCGCGCCCACCGTGAGCAGGACCTCGGCCAGCAGCCGCTCCCCCTCCCCCACCGCCACCGAGCCGACGGACGTGGAGGTGTCCAGCGCCAGGACGGGTCCCGCGGGCGCGGCACTCACGGGGCGCCCCCGTCCGCCGGCAGCGGCGGGAGCGCGGGCGGCTCCCCCACCGGCGCCAGCTCGACCCGCCGCCGCCCCGGGTCGCCGAGCTCCTCCAGCCTCACCTCCCATCGAGGGCTCGGCAGGTGAGTATCGGCACGTTCGGGCCATTCGATTAGCACCAGCTCCGGGCCTCCGCCCAGCTCCGCCCACCCCAGCTCCCAGACGTCGTCCGGTCGCTCCAGGCGGTACAGGTCCAGGTGGTGCACCGCCGCACGCGCGGTCTCGTAGCGGAAGAGAAGGTTGAAGGTGGGCGAGGGCACCGGCCCCTCGACCCCCGCCCCCCGCGCGATGGCGCGCGCCAGGGTGCTCTTCCCCGCCCCCAGGTCGCCGCGCAGCGCGAAGACCGCCGGGACCTCCACCGCCGCCCCCACCCGCTCCCCCCAGGCCACCAGCTCCTCCTCCGTCAGCTCCGCCGCGCTCCCCATCCGCCCGTCACCCCCGCAGCGCGCCGATGGAGCGCTTCGGCGCGGCGGGCGCGCCCGCCGGCTTCTTCGCCCCGTCCAGCTGCGCCCGCAGCTCCAGGAGCTGGTCGCGCAGCAGCGCCGCCCGCTCGAAGTCCAGCTGCGCGGCCGCGTCGCGCATCTCCTGCTCCAGCTCTCTGACCAGCAGCTGGGGGTCGCGGGCCCCGTACTCCGCGCGCTTCTCGGCCACCTTGCGCCCCTTGGGCTCCGGCTCGGCCCGGGTGCGCGCGTCGGCCACGCGGGTGGAGCGCTCGATCTCCTGGACCGACTTGATGATGGTCTGCGGGATGATCCCGTGCTCGCGGTTGTACTCCGCCTGGATCTCCCGGCGGCGCGCCGTCTCCTCCATCATCCGCCGCATCGAGCCGGTGACCTTGTCGGCGTACAGGATCGCCGTCCCCTCGGAGTTGCGGGCGGCGCGCCCCACCGTCTGGATCAGCGAGCGGTCGGAGCGGAGGAAGCCCTCCTTGTCCGCGTCCAGGATCGCCACCAGCGACACCTCCGGCAGGTCCAGCCCCTCGCGGAGCAGGTTGATCCCCACCAGCACGTCGAACTTCCCCAGGCGCAGGTCGCGGAGGATCTCCACCCGCTCCAGGGCGTCGATGTCCGAGTGCAGGTAGCGCACCCGCACCCCCGCCTGCTGGAAGAAGTCGGTCAGGTCCTCCGACATCCGCTTGGTGAGCGTGGTCACCAGCACGCGCTCGTTCCGCTTCTCGCGCTCCCGGATCTCCGCCAGCAGGTCGTCCACCTGCCCGCGCACCGGCCGCACCTCCACCACCGGGTCCAGCAGCCCCGTGGGGCGGATGATCTGCTCCACGACCACGCCGCCGCTCTTCGCCAGCTCGTACTCGCCCGGGGTCGCGGAGACGAACACCGTCCTGGGGACCATCTCCTCCCACTCCTCGAAGCGGAGCGGGCGGTTGTCCAGCGCCGAGGGGAGGCGGAAGCCGTGCTCCACCAGCGTCGTCTTGCGCGCCCGGTCGCCGTTGTACATCCCGCCGATCTGGGGGACGGTGACGTGCGACTCGTCCACGATCACCAGGTAGTCCTCCGGGAAGTAGTCCAGGAGGCAGGCGGGGCGCTCCCCCTCCCCGCGGCCGGCGAGGTGGCGCGAGTAGTTCTCGATGCCGGCGCAGGTCCCGATCTCCAGCATCATCTCCACGTCGAAGTTGGTGCGCGACTCCAGCCGCTGCGCCTCCAGGAGCCTGTTCTCCGAGAGGAGCTGCTTGAGCCGCTCGTCCAGCTCCGCACGGATGCGCTGCACGGCCCGCTCCACCGTGGGCTTCTGGGTGACGAAGTGCTTGGCCGGGTAGATGGCCGCGCGCGGGAGCACGGCGATGGTCTCGCCGGTGAGCGGGTCGAAGCGGGAGATGCGCTCGATCTCGTCGCCCCACAGCTCCACCCGCACCCCCTGCTCCTCGTAGGCCGGGTAGACCTCCACGGTGTCGCCGCGAACGCGGAAGGTCCCCCGCTCGAAGGCCACGTCGTTGCGGGCGTACTGGATGTTGACCAGCGCCTCCAGGATCTGCTTGCGCCCGATCTTCTGTCCCCGCTCCAGCATCAGCATGAGCTGCCGGTACGCCTGCGGGTCGCCCAGGCCGTAGATGCAGGACACCGACGTGACGATGATCACGTCCTCCCGCTCCATCAGCGACGAGGTGGAGCGCAGCCGCAGGCGCTCGATGTCCTCGTTGATGCTGGAGTCCTTCTCGATGTAGGTGTCCGTGGAGGGGACGTACGCCTCGGGCTGGTAGTAGTCGTAGTACGAGACGAAGTACTCGACCGCGTTGTGGGGGAAGAACTGCTTCAGCTCGCCGTAGAGCTGCGCGGCGAGCGTCTTGTTGTGGCTCATCACCAGCGCCGGCCGCCCGTGGTTGGCGATCACGTGCGCCATGGAGAGCGTCTTCCCGGTGCCGGTGGCGCCCAGCAGCGTCTGGTACCGGTCGCCGCGCGCCAGCCCCTCCGTGAGCTCCTGGATGGCCCGGGGCTGGTCGCCCTTGGGGGTGAAGGGGGAAACGAGCTTGAAGGAGGACATCGTCAGCGCTCTCGGGACGGGACGACGGGCGCGCCGCGGGGCCGGCGCATCACACCCGTAGATACACCGAAGAACGTAGACGGTTCACGCCGGATCCGCCGCATCGTTGGTGCGTCCGCAAGGTACACACCCGCGGGACCCGGGGAAAGCGCGGAGGGTCCGCGCGCCGGACAAAGCGCGGGCCCGCACCGCCTGGGGTGCGGGCCCGCACCGTCCCCCCCCC
>DATABU010000582.1:0-1970 GCA_036259415.1 Longimicrobiaceae bacterium | reverse complement strand
GGAGGAGCGGGCGCGGGAGGAGGCGGGGTCGGGGCTCGGCGGACGGGCGGGGCCTCAGCGGCCGCCCGCCCGCCCCACCCGTTTCCCGGTGGCGCGGCCGCGGCGGAGGTGGAGCCGCCTCCGCCCACGGCGGCGAGCACCTCCTCCAGGGTGACGGTGCGCTCCAGGTAGGCGAAGCGCAGCAGGAGCAGCTCGATCAGGATGCGCTGCTCGCCACTCTTGCGGAAGCGGCCGTCCGCGTCCAGCTCCGCCACCTGCGAGAGCATGCGCAGCAGGTCGCCCGCGGCGAAGCGCTCCGCGCGCGCCACCATCTCCGCGCGCAGGTCCTCGCGCACCTCGGCCGCCTCGGCGCCCTCCAGCTTGACGATGAGGAGCGCGCGGATGAAGTCGGCCAGGCCGCGGTAGAACTCGGTGAAGTCGTACCCGTCCTCCAGCAGCCGCGCCACGAAGCGGAACACGTCGGCGTGGCGGCGCTCGGCGATGACGTCGAAGAGCTCCAGGTACAGCTCGCTCCCCACCAGCCCCAGCACGCGCCGCACGTCCTCCGCGGTGGGCGTCCCCTCGGTGAAGGAGAGGACCTGGTCCAGCAGCGAGAGGGCGTCGCGCATCCCCCCGTCGGCCTTCTGGGCAATGGGGAGGAGTACGTCGTCGCCGGCCTCGACCCCCTCGGCGCCCAGCACCTCGCGCAGCCGCCGCACCAGGTCCACTGTGCCGATGCGGCGGAAGTCGAAGCGCTGGCAGCGGGAGAGGATGGGCGGCGCGGCCTGCTGGATCTTCTGCGGCTCGGTGGTGGCGAAGACGAAGATCACCCGCGGGGGCGGCTCCTCCAGGATCTTGAGGAGCGCGTTCCACGCCTCGCGGGTGAGCATGTGCGCCTCGTCGATGATGTAGACCTTGAAGCGGTCCTCCTCCGAGGGCGAGTACATGGCCCGCTCGCGCAGGTCGCGCGCGTCGTCCACGCCGCGGTTGGAGGCCGCGTCGATCTCCACCACGTCCAGCGAGGTGCGCCCGGCCCAGATCTTCTGGCAGGAGTCGCAGACGCCGCACGGCTCCCCGTCCTCCCCCCGGTCGGCGCAGTTGAGCGCCATGGCCAGCACGCGCGCCAGGGTGGTCTTCCCCACCCCGCGCGGCCCGCAGAACAGGTACGCGTGCGCGACCCGGTCGCGCTGGACGGCCGACCGGAGCGTCTCGGAGACGTGCTCCTGGGTAGCGACCTCGGCGAAGCGCCGGGGGCGGTAGGTGCGGGCGAGCGCGGTACGGGACACTGCGATGACGTTGAGGGAGACTCGCTGCGGAGACTGCCTGTGCCGGTAGAGCACCGGTACAGGCTAATATACCACGCGGGGGAAGAGGGTCCAAACCGCAGCGGCGGCGCCGCCGGGGCAACGGTCCCAGCGTCTCGCGCGTCCCATGGGGAGCGGCGCGGTTCCCGTTCGGGACCGGCGTGTCCGTCCCCGACCGGCTGCCGCGCAGCTACTCACCGGACCTCTCGACTGAACCCCCTGCATCTTCGACCGCCATGCGACCGATCACCGCCCTGCTCGCCCTCGCGCTGCTCCTCCCCGCCCCGCCGGCCGCCGGCCAGGACGGCAGGCTCGACGTGGTGCTGGTGGACGACGAGCCGGAGGCGGTGCTCGCGATCCTCGCCCGCCGCCGCGCCGGCGCCGAGCCGGCCGCGGATGACTGGAATCGGCTGCTCTCCAGCGAGGGGTACGTGCGCCTGAAGCAGCGCGAGGCCGGGATGGGGAGGCCGTTCGCGGACTCCACCTTCCGCGCATTCGTCCTCTCCCCCGAGCTGGCGGCGCGCGACTCGGCGCTCCGCGCCACGCTGGACGCCTGGCGCCGCGCCGACCTGACCGCCGCCGCCCGCCGGGCCTTCGCCTACCTCCCGGCGGGGACGACGCTGCGCGCGAAGGTGTACCCGTCCATCAAGCCGCGGACGAACTCCTTCGTCTGGGAGACGCGGACGG
>DATABU010000581.1:0-6114 GCA_036259415.1 Longimicrobiaceae bacterium | reverse complement strand
GCCCCGGTCCGCTCACTCCACCACCACCGTCCCGGTCATGAACGGGTGCGGCGCGCAGTGGTAGGGGAACCGCCCCGCCCGGTCAAAGGTGCGCGCGTAGGTGGCGTTCGGCCCCAGCAGCCCGGAGTCCCAGGCGCCGCCGTCGGCGGTGCTGGTGTGGCTCTCGGTGTCGCAGTTCACCCAGGTGACCTGCGCGCCCCGGCTGACGCGGATCTCCCCGCCCTCGAAGGCGAAGTCGCGGATGCGCACCGTGGAGGCGGTGGGGCTCGCGCAGAGGTCGCCCCCGGGCGTCTCCGTGACGGTGGTGCGCTCCGAGAAGCACCCGGCCAGCGCGGCGCCCAGGACCGCGGCGGGGAGGAGCGGGCGTCGCAAGGTCATTGGACTCCTCATGGCGCGCGGACCACGACCGTCCCCTTCATGAAGGGGTGCGGAGTGCAGGAGAAGGGGTAGGTGCCGGGGGTGTCGAAGGTCCGCCGCCACACCGCGCCGGGCTCGACGAGCCCCGAGTCGAAGCTCCCGTCCACGGCGGTGACGGTGTGGGCCATGGCGTCCTCGTTCTTCCACTCCACGGTGGTCCCCGCCGCCACTTCGATGCGCGCGGGAGCGTAGGCGAAGTTGCGCATCCCCGCCGCGAACCGGGCGGCCCCCTCCGCCGGGGCCGGCGCGGACGGCGTCGGCGCGGATGCTGCCACGGCCGGCGGCACGTCGGCCGACGCGCCCGGGCCGAACCAGCGCCGCAGCGTCAGCGGCACGGTGAACTCGAAGCCGTAGCGGACCTCGTCGCTCCCGCGGGAGATCCCCTGCAGCGTGGTGGTGAGGGTGTTCGACGCCTGCAGCGAGAGCGTGTGCGGGGTGTGCGGGATGGCCAGGTGGAGCCCGGCGCTCCAGGCGGGGTCCTCGCCCTCCTCCGGGTCGAGGAGTGAGGCCACGTCCGCCGCCACCGCCCACCAGCGCCCCAGCCGCAGCGTGGCGCCCCCCGCCGCGGCGAAGCGCGTCCGCCCCTCCTCGTACGGGTCCGACATCGCCCGTGCCGCCGCGAGCACCCGGAGCGGGCCCTGCCGCCGTGCCAGGGTGAGCTCTCCGTCCACCCCGTCGGCGGCCAGGTTGTAGCCCACTTGCGCGGCCACGTCCAGCGGCGCCCCGGCGTCCTGCGAGAGCGGCTGGTTGCGGACGAAGAGCTCCCACTCGTTAGGGTAGCGCGGCGCCAGCCGGGAGTTGGTGGCGTAGTGGAAGCCCACCAGGGTGCGGGCGGGGAGCCCCGCCGCCACCGCGAAGGTGGGGGTGTTGGACACCTTCCGCTCCGGCGCGTCGCTGGCCGTGAAGCGGTGCATGAAGTTGAAGTAGAGCGTGCCGCTCCTCCCCACCCAGCTCCCCGACAGGTTGGGCGGGCGGTCCAGGAGCGACTGCGTCCGCGCCGGGCCGGCCGCCAGCAGGGAGACGCAGAGCGCCGCGGCGGCGGTCCTCCACGCGCGCCGGCTCATCGTACGGTCACCGTCCCCCGCATCCCCATGGACACGTGGGGCATGCAGAAGAAGGGGTACGACCCGGGCGGGACGCCGTCGAAGGAGACGGTGTAGCTCGCCCCGGCCTCCGTGAGGATCGCTCCCGCCAGCGGCGAGATCCGGTCCGGCATACCGGCCGAGAGCGCCCGCTCCGCGGCGTCGGGGATCCTCTCGGCGTCGAAGGCCACGTTGTGCGGCCCGCCCGAGACCATCACGAACCTTACCCGGTCGCCGGCGCGCACGGTGAGGCTCGCCGGCTGGAAGCGGTAGGCGCTCCCCTCCTGGACCATCTTCACCACGTGGGTCTCCGCCCGCGGGGGAGGCTCCGCGGCGGCCCCGGACGCCGCGGGGAGGGTGAGCAGCAGTCCAGCCAGGACCGTTCGGCCGATCGTCGGCATGCGCGTCGTCCTCCGTCGTGGGCGAGAGGGTGGGTCGCGGCGGCCCCGGAGCGCGGGTGGCACGGGGATCGCGCGGGGTGCCTCCCGTCGCGGCGGCGACCCCGGCGGAGCACCGGGAGGGCAACTCGGGGGCCGCCCCGGGCCGCCGGGCGGTCCCGGCGCAAGCGTCTGCCGCGGCCGGAGTTAGGGGGACGATGCGGCGCCGGCAGCGGACGGTGGGGGCGCGCGGCCTGTCCCGTGGCGGGACATCCTGTTGCGCGCCGGGACAGCGGGGAGGAGCGATGGCGGAGACGCGCGTTGGGATCTCCGGGTGGACGTACCCGGGGTGGCGGGGGGTCTTCTACCCGGAGGGGCTCGCCCGGCGGCGGGAGCTGGAGTACGCCTCCCGGCGGATGAATTCGGTGGAGATCAACGGATCCTTCTACTCGCTGCAGACGCCCTCCTCCTACCGGAAGTGGTGCGAGGAGACGCCGCCGGGCTTCGTGTTCGCGGTCAAGGGCGGGCGCTTCATCACCCACATGAAGAAGCTGCGCGACGTGGAGGAGGCGCTCGCGAACTTCTTCGCCTCCGGGGTGCTGCGGCTGGGGGAGAAGCTGGGGCCCGTGCTGTGGCAGTTTCCGCAGCAGTTCGGCTTCTACGAGGAGCGATTCGAGCGCTTCCTGGAGCTGCTCCCGAAGACCACGGACCAGGCCGCGGAGCTGGCGCGGCGGCACGGCCCCATGCTGGAGGGGCGCGCCTGGACGCGCGCCGGGAGCGCGCAGCCGCTGCGGCACGCCTTCGAGCTGCGGCACCCGGCGTTCTTCGGACCGGGGTTCGTGCGGCTGCTCCGCCGGCACGGCGCCGCGCTGGTGTTCGCCGACACCGCGGGGCGGTGGCCGTACGCGGAGGACGTCACGGCGGACTTCGTCTACCTGCGCCTGCACGGCGCGGAGCACCTGTACGCCAGCGGCTACACCGACCCGCAGCTGGACTGGTGGGCCGAGCGCATCCGCGCCTGGCGCGCGGGTGGCGAGCCGCCCGACGCCGCCCGCGCCTCGGACGAGCCCGCCCCCGCGGCGGAGTCGCGGGACGTGTACGTGTACTTCGACAACGACGCCAAGGTGCAGGCACCGTTCGACGCCATGCGCCTGGCGGAGCGGCTGCGGCGCTGACGCCGCGCCTCCCGTCCACCCTCTTCCCCCTCCCCGGCATGGAACCACGCACCGCCCTGCTCGTGGGGGCCACCGGCCTGGTCGGCGGGCACGTGCTCGACCTGCTGCTGGACGACCCCGCCTACGCCGGGGTGACGGTGCTCGGCCGCCGCCCCGTCCCACGCGTGCACCCCGAGCTGCGGCAGGAGACCGTGGACTTCGACCGGGTCCGCGACTTCGCCGACCGGGTGCGAGCCCGCGACGTGTTCTGCTGCCTGGGGACCACCATCCGCCAGGCCGGCTCGCGCGAG
Organism: Longimicrobiaceae bacterium; assembly: GCA_036259415.1. Lineage (GTDB taxonomy): Bacteria > Gemmatimonadota > Gemmatimonadetes > Longimicrobiales > Longimicrobiaceae > JAFAYN01. The sequence continues at coordinate 2,773 of DATABU010000581.1, read as the reverse complement.
GCGTTCCGCCGCGTGGACCTGGACTACCCGCGCGCCCTGGCGGAGGCCGCCTCCCGCAACGGCGCGGAGCGCTTCCTCCTGGTGTCGGCCATGGGGGCGGACGCGGGCTCGTCCTTCTTCTACAACCGCGTCAAGGGCGAGGCCGAGGACGCGGTCCGCACCCTCCCCTTCCAGGAGGTGGTGGTCCTGCGCCCCTCCCTGCTGCTGGGCGAGCGCGAGGAGGCGCGGCCGGGCGAGGAGCTGGCGCAGCGCGTCGTGCCGCGGATCACCTTCCTACTGGTCGGGCCGCTGCGGAAGTACCGCCCCGTGGAGGCGCGCACCGTCGCCCGGGCGATGGTCCGCCTGGCGAAGGCGGGGGGACGGGGTGTGCGGGTGGTGGAGTCCGACCGGATCGAGGCGCTTGGGCACGAGGACCTTGCGTCGCGAGAATGATGGTTTCATTTTTCTGGTCGTAACTCCAGCATGGGGGGAGCATGGACGAGTACTTGCCGGAGAAGAAGACACGCAAGGTGCGCGAGGCGCTCTTCGTCCCGGGGGACGACGAGCTGGTGTATTCCGCCGCGGAGTTCAAGACCCACTGCCTCCAGCTCATGGACCTCGTGCAGAACGAGCGCGCCGAGGTGGTGGTGACGCGCTACGGGCGCCCCGTGGCCCGGCTGGTCCCCTACGAGCCGGCGGAGACGGTCTCGCCTTTCGGGGTGCTGCGGGGGACGGTCGCCTTCCACGGCGACGTGGTGGGCCCGGTGGGGGAAGCCTGGGACGCGGATGAGTGACCTCCCCGGGCGGGTGGTGCTGGACACGCACGTCTGGATCTGGACGGTGAGCGGCGAGACGGGCCGCATCTCGCGGACGGCCGCGGAGACGATCCGCAGGGCGGCGTCGCGCGGGCGGCTGCTGGTGTCCGCCATCTCCGTGTGGGAGGTGGCGATGCTCCAGGCGAAGGGCCGCATCGCCCTGGCGCTCGACCTGGAGGAGTGGGTGCGGCGGGGGCTCGGCGCGCCGGGGATCCGCCTGGCGGAGCTCACGCCCGGGGTGCTGGTGGAGAGCACGCGCCTCCCCGGCGCGGTGCACGGCGACCCGGCGGACCGCATGCTGATCGCCACGGCGCGCCGGCTGGGCGCGGCGCTCGCCACCTGCGACGGCGCCATCCTGGCCTACGCCCGAGGCGGGCACCTGGCGGCGCTGGACGCCACGCCGTAGCCGGACCGGCAGGGCACCGCAACCCCTTCCCCCACCGGCCCGTAGTGGGCCTCGACCGGTATCTCCCTTCGGAGCCCTCACCCTGCGTCCGCCATGAGCACCCCGCAACAGCCCGTCGCGCCGGCGCCCGAGCGCCGGGCCGCCGCGCCCCCGTCCCCCCGCGCCGTGGAGGCGCGGCTCCTGGGAGGCGAGCTGCGCCCGGACCCCAACCTCTTCCGCTACTACGCCATCACCTCCCTGGCGGCGGGCCCCTTCTTCTGGGCGCCGCTGATCCCGCTGTACTTCCGCTACCACACCATGCGCTACCGCTTCGACGAGGAGGGGGTGTCCATGCGCTGGGGGATCCTCTTCCGACGGGAGGTGTCGCTCACCTACGCGCGCATCCAGGACATCCACCTCTCCAGCAACTTCGTGGAGCGCTGGCTGGGGCTCGCCAAGATCCAGGTGCAGACGGCGAGCGGGAGCTCGGGCGCGGAGATGACCATCGAGGGGTTCCGCGACTTCGAGGCCGTCCGCGACTTCCTCTACTCCCGCATGCGGGGCGCCAAGGAGGGCGGCCAGGCCGCCGCTCCCTCTCCCGACGCGCTGCCCGCCGGGGAGGCCGCGCCCACCGGCGGCGCGGGGGAGCTCGCGGCCGCGCTCCGCGAGGTGGCGCGCGAGCTCCGCGCGACACGCGAGGCGCTGGCGACCGCCCTCCCCCGGCCCGGAGGCGAGGGATGAGCGCCGCGCGCGACGGCCTCCTCCGCCTCCTCCGGGTCCCCCCGGAGCCGCGCGTCCCGGCGGGCGACGCCGGGCCGGTGCGCGTCTTCCGGGCGGGGGCCCGCTACTACAGCTACCGGCTGGTGCTCTGGGGCCTGCAGCAGCTCCTGACGCTCGCCGGCCTGGTGGGCAGCGTGGCCGGGCTCACGTTCCTCCAGCGCGAGCTCGGGGACGGGCTGTTCGTGTACGTCCTGCGCGCCTTCGAGGCGCTGGCCGTCGCCGGCTTCGTGGCGCAGGTCCCGCTCACCTTCGCCATGCTCCGGCTGGACTACGAGCTGCGCTGGTACATCGTGACCGACCGCAGCCTCCGCATCCGCGAGGGGATCGCCTCGGTGAAGGAGAAGACCATGACCTTCGCCAACGTCCAGAACATCACGGTGAAGCAGGGGCCGCTGCAGCGCCTGCTGGGGATCGCCGACCTGGAGGTGCGCACGGCGGGCGGGGGCGGGGGCGAGGGGGGGAAGCACGCCGGTGGGGAGTCGCTGCACGAGGCGTACTTCCGCGGTGTGGACAACGCCGACGAGATCCGCGACGTGATCCGCGAGCGGGTGCGGCGCTATCGCGACTCAGGGCTGGGCGACCCCGACGACCTCCCCGCGCCGCCCGTGGCGACGGAGCCGGAGCTCCTGGCCGCCGCCCGCGAGATGCTGGCGGAGGCGAGGGCGCTCCGCCTGGCGGCGGCGGGCCGCACGTAGCGGGTCCGGCGCGAACCGGCGCGGCGCCGCCCGCGCTCCTCCCTGGAGGAGCGCGCGAATCGAACCAGGAGCAGCCCGCCCCCGGCAGGTGGCCTGCGTGAGGGATGCGAGCGCGAAGC
>DATABU010000580.1:0-17517 GCA_036259415.1 Longimicrobiaceae bacterium | reverse complement strand
GCCCGTGGCTCCAGGAGGAGGCGGGACGCGATCGGAACGAGCCGCGGTGTTCGAGACCAAGGGGGCAGACCGGATGACCGGTCCGCCCCCTTGGTCGTTCCCCGGCGGGAGCCGCTTACCGCTGCACGCGCCCGCTGGCGTCGCCGCCCATCAGCGCCTCCACCTCGGCCACGCTCACCCGGTTGAAGTCGCCGGGGATGGTGTGCTTCAGGGCGGACGCCGCGGTGGCGAACTCCAGCGCCTTGCGGTCGTCGCCGTACGCCAGCAGGCCGTAGATGAGCCCGCCCGCGAACGAGTCGCCGCCGCCCACGCGGTCCACGATGTCCGTGATCTCGTAGCGGCGGCTCAGGTGGAAGTCGGTCCCGTCGTGCAGGCAGGCCGCCCAGCCGTTCACGTCCGCGCTGCGGCTCTCGCGCAGCGTGATCGCCTGCTTCTCCAGGTTGGGGAACTCGTCCAGCACCCGCTGCGCCATCTGCCGGTACTTGTCGGCGTCCAGCTCCCCGGAGTGCACGTCCACGTCGTCCATCTCCAGGCCCAGCGCCTTCTGGCAGTCCTCCTCGTTGGCGATGCCGACGGTGACGTGCTTCACCAGCTCGCGCATCACCTCGGGGGCCGTCCTGCCATACTTCCAGAGGTTCTTGCGGTAGTTGTAGTCGCACGAGACCTGGATCCCCTTTGCGCGCACCTGCCGCACCGCCTCCAGCGCCAGGTCGGCCGCCGACTGGCTGAGCGCCGGGGTGATGCCGGTGACGTGGAACCACTCCACCCCCTCCAGGACGGCGTCCCAGTCCCAGTCGCCGGGCTTCGCCGTGGCGATGGAGGAGTGCGCGCGGTCGTACGTCACCTTCGAGGGGCGGGCGTTGGAGCCCGTCTCCAGGAAGTAGATCCCCAGCCGCTCGCCCTGGCGGCGGATGAAGCGCGTGTCCACCCCGAAGCGGCGCACCTCGGCGACGGCCGCGTCGCCCAGGTTGTTCGCGGGGACGGCGGTCACGAAGGCCGCCGGGATCCCGAAGCCCGCCAGCGACACCGCCACGTTGGCCTCGCCGCCGCCGAAGGTCGCCTCGAGCGCGGGCGACTGGAAGAGCCGCTCGTGGCCCGGCGACTTCAGCCGCAGCATGATCTCCCCGAAGGTCACCACCCTGTTCGTCATCGCTCTGCTCCCGTCGTCTCGGCCACGGCGCGCACCGCGCTCTCCACCTCGCGGCGGACGCGGTCCCAGTCCCTGCTGCGGATCCACTCTCCCGACACCATCCACGACCCGCCCACCGCCACCACCGGCCCGAACCCCAGGTACTTCTCCAGCTGCGCGGCCCCGATCCCCCCGGTGGGGATGAACTCCATCATCCCGTACGGCGCGGCGATGGCCTTCAGGTAGGGGAGCCCGCCGATGGGCTCGGCGGGGAAGAACTTCACCGTGCGCAGCCCCTTCCCCAGCGCCATCTCGATCTCCGTGGGCGTGCAGACGCCCGGGAAGACGGGGACGCCGTTCTCCTGGCACCAGTCCACCACCGCGGCGTTGAAGCCGGGGCTCACCACGAACTTCGCCCCGGCGTCGCGCGCCTGCGCTGCCTGCTCCGGGGTGAGCACGGTGCCGGCCCCGGCCAGCATCTCCGGGAACTCCGCGGCGATGCGCCGCAGCGCCTCGGGGGCGGCGGCCGTCCGGAAGGTCACCTCGGCGCAGGGGAGGCCCCCCTCCACCAGCGCCCTCGCCAGCGGCACGGCGTCCTCCGCGTCCTCGATCACGATGACCGGGACGATCCCGAGCTGTCTCAAGCGCTCCAGCGCGTCTGCCATGTTGCTCCGGCTCGTCGTGGGTGTGGTGTGGGAGCGGTCAGCCCCGGCTGCTCCCGGCCAGGTGCGCCTCCAGCGCCGCGGGGACGCCCTCGCGCGCGGCGTGCGCCAGCGCGTCCCCGACCGCCTCCGCGAAGCCCGGCACGGCGGCCAGGTCCGCGCCCCAGGTCTCCGCGTCGGCGCAGGCCGCGCGGGCCAGCTCCCGGAGCACCTCCGGCGCGTCGTCCGCGACGCCGCCCCAGAGCCCGCGGATGCGCCCGCCCTGGTCGTCGGGCCGCCTCTCCCCCGCCCCGCCGCGCGCCCACAGCAGGTAGGCCGCGAAGGCGAAGGCCAGGCCGGCCGGGGCCCGCCCCGCGCGCCGCGCGTAGCCCAGCACCGAGGGGACCACGCGCACCCGCAGCTTCATGGTGTGCTGCAGGGTGATGTCGGCCAGGGCGTGGCGGACGTAGGGGTTGGCGAAGCGGTCCAGGACCCCGGCCGCGAAGCGCTCCGCCCCCGGAGCGTCCAGCGAGGGGACGATCTCATCCAGCAGCACCCTGCGGAGGAAGGGCCCCACCCGCTCGTGCTCCACCGCCTCGCGCACGGTGTCGCACCCGCTGAGGAGCGCGGCCGCCACCATGGCGCTGTGGGCGCCGTTCAGGAGGCGCACCTTCCGCTCGCGGTAGGGCGCGACGTCGGGCGTCACCACCACCCCGGGGTCCGCGTCCGCGAAGCCCAGGCGCGCGCGGAGCGCGTCGTCGCCCTGGATGGCGAAGAGCCGGTACGGCTCGCACACGGTGAGCAGCGCGTCTTCGCAGCCCAGCTCCTCCACCAGCCGCGCCCGCTCCCCGCCCTCCGGGGCGCCGGGGACGATGCGGTCCACCAGCGTGTCGCAGAAGGGGACGGACTCCCGGACCCAGCGCGCGAACTCCGGCTCCAGGCCCCAGCGCTCCGCCAGCTCCAGGACGATCTCCCGCAGCCGGCCGCCGTTGTCCTCGATCAGCTCGCAGGGGAGCACCACCACGCCGCGGTCGGGGGCCCAGCCGAAGGCGCGCCCGCGCTCCAGGAGGAAGCGCGCCAGCTTCCCGGGGAAGGAGCGCGGGGGGTCCAGGTCGGGGCGGTCGTCCCCGTCCAGCACGATCCCCACCTCCGTGGTGTTCGAGAAGACCAGCTCCAGCTCCGGGCTGCGCGCCAGCTCCAGCACCCGCTCCCACTCGGCGCGGGAGGAGAGCGCCCGGCTGGCCGAGGCGACCACGCGCAGCTCGCGGAAGGGCTCGCCGTCGGCGATCCCCTGGGTGGCCAGCGCGTACAGGCCGTCCTGCTCGTTCAGCGCCTGGTCGCGCCCGCTCCCGGTGGAGCCCACCATCACCACCCGCCCGCCGAAGCGGCCGCCGCGGTTGGCGGCGTCCAGGAAGTGCTCCACGAAGCCGCGGAGGAAGGCGCCGGTGCCGAACTGCACCGCCTTCTCCGGGAGGTCCAGCAGCTCCGGCGCGGGGGCGAGCACCCCCGGCCGGGCCCGGAACGCCGGGGACGAGGCCAGGGCGCGGTCGAGCGTGGGCGGCATGCGGTCAGTACCCGAAGAGGCCGGGGAGCCAGAGGCTCAGCGCCGGCACGTAGGTCACGATCATCAGCGCCACGATCATCGCCGCGAAGAACGGGAGGATGGGGCGGATGACCCGCGCGATGGTGGTCTGCGCCACCCCCACCCCCACGAAGAGCACGCTCCCCACCGGCGGGGTGCAGAGCCCGATGCACAGGTTCATCACCATGATGATCCCGAAGTGCGTCGGGTCGATCCCGATCTTGGCCGCCACCGGGAGGAAGATGGGGGTGAAGATCAGCACCGCCGGGGTCATGTCCATGAAGGTGCCGACCACCAGCAGGATCGCGTTGATCACCAGCAGCAGCACGATCGGGTTGTCCGACATCCCCAGCAGCGCCGCCGAGACCCCCTGCGGGAGGTTCACGTACGCCATCATCCACGACATGGCGATGGAAGCCGCGATCAGCAGCATCACCACCGCGGTGGTCACCGCCGACTCGCGCAGGATCCCCGGGAGGTCGCGCGCCGAGATCTCGCGGTAGAGGAAGGCGAGCACCGCCGCGTAGAGCACCGCGACCGCCGCCGCCTCGGTGGCGGTGAAGATCCCCGCCACGATCCCCCCGATCACCACCACCAGCAGGAGAAGGCTGGGGAGCGCGGTCACGAAGGTCCGCAGCGCCACCCGCAGGGGGAGGCGCGCCGCGACCGGGTACCCGCGCCGCACGGCCATGGACCCGGCCACCGCCATGAGCAGCAGCCCCACCACCATCCCCGGGACGTACCCCGCCAGGAAGAGCGCCGCGATGGAGACGCCGCCGCTGGCAAGCGAGTAGATGATGAGGATGTTGCTGGGCGGGATGATGAGCCCGGTGGTGGCCGAGGTGATGTTCACCGCCGCCGCGTAGTCGCGGTCGTACCCCTCGTCGCGCATCCGCGGGGCCATGATCCCGCCGACCGCCGTGGCCGCCGCCACCGCCGACCCCGAGATGGCCCCGAAGAGCATGGAGGCGAAGATGTTCACCACCGCCAGCCCGCCCGGGAGCGTCCCCACCGCCGCCTTCGCCAGGTCTATGAGCCGCCGGGCGATCCCGCCGCGGTTCATCAGCTGGCCGGCCAGCACGAAGAAGGGGATGGCGAGCAGGGTGAACGAGTCCAGCCCGGTCGCCATGCGCTGCGCCACCGTGGTCACGGCGGGCCCGGCCTCGATGCTCAGCAGCATGGCGGCCGTGGTCGCCAGCCCGATGCAGAACGCCACCGGCACCCCCACCGCCAGCAGCACGAAGAAGACGCCGCCCAGGACCAGCGCGTCCATCCAGGCCATCACGCCACCTCCGTCGCGGCGGGAGCGAGCCCCTCGCCGGGCGCGGGCTCGGGGACCGAGGCCGTCGGGTCGCCGCGCAGGCCCCGCAGGTGCTCGCCCAGGAAGACGAGCGAGTAGAAGGCGATCAGGGCCCCGCTCAGCGGGAGCACCGTGTACACCCAGCCGAGCGGGATGCGCAGCGCCGCCGAGGTCTGCCCCAGCAGCAGCGTGAGCCCCACCAGCCGCGCCCCGCCCACCACCATCACCGCCACCGCGAAGAGCAGGACCGCGCTCTCGATCAGCGCGCCCACCGCGTGCCGCCGGCGCCCGTGGAGCGAAGAGGGGAGCAGGTCGATCGCCAGGTGCATGCGCTGGCCGGCCGTGTAGGCGCCGCCCAGCAGCGCCACCCAGATCAGGAGGTAGCGGGCCAGCTCGTCGGTGAAGGAGCTGGGGTCGCGCAGCACGAAGCGGGTGAACACCTGCCAGAGCACGTCCAGAACCAGCGCGCCCATGAAGGCCGCCAGCACGCCGCCGAGCAGGCGGTCCACGGCGGCCTTGAGCCGCATCACCCCGCCGGGTCTCTCCATGGTCACCTCGTCGCCTGGATGCGCTGGAGGATGGGCCCGACCTCGGGGTCGCGCCGGAAGGCGTCCAGCAGCGGCGCGCCCTTCTCCAGGAAGGCCCGCCGGTCCGGACGGATCACCTGCACCCCCGCCGCCTCCACCTCGCGCAGCGCCTCCTCGGTGGCCTCGGCCCAGAGCCGCCGCTGGTACACGGCCGACTCGTCCACCGCCTCCTGGAGCCACTGCCGCTGCAGCGGGGTGAGGTCGTCCCACAGCTCGGTGGAGACCACCACCACGTCGGGGACGGCGGTGTGCTCGTTGAGCGTGTAGTAGCGGGCCACCTCGTAGTGGCGCGACAGGTGGAAGGAGGGGGGGTTGTTCTCCGCGCCGTCCGCCACCCCCTGCTGGAGCGCCGTGTACACCTCGCCCCAGGCGATCGGGGTGGCCGAGGCGCCCAGCGTCCGCACCATTTGCATGGCGACGGCGCTCTCCTGCGTGCGGATCTTGAGCCCGGCCAGGTCCGCGGGGGTGCGCACCGGCCGGCGGGTCGTGTAGAAGCTGCGGCTCCCCGCGTCGTAGTAGGCCAGCCCCCGCAGGCGGAACGGCTCCATGCTCCGCAGCATCTCCTCGCCCACGGGGCCGTCCAGCACCGCGAAGCGGTGGGCGTCGTCGCGGAAGAGGAAGGGGAGGCCGAAGACCCGGAAGGCCGGCGCGAACCCCTCCACCACGCTGGACGACACCTTGGTCATCCCCAGGCTGCCGATCTGCAGGAGCTCCAGCGTCTCGCGCTCGCTCCCCAGCTGGCCGCTGGGGTAGATGTCGACGCGCATGGTGCCGCCGGACTTCTGCGCCAGGCGCTCGGCCATGAGCTCCATGGCCCGGTGCACCGGGTGCGACACGTCCAGGGTGTGCGCCAGCTTGATGGTGGTGGTGTCCCCCCGCGCGCCGCACCCCGCGAGGGGGGCCGCGAGGAGCGCGAGGAGGAGGACGGGGAGGGTTCTCATGGGGGTCCGGGGCGCGCCGCTACAGCGTCACCCCCTCCTTCCAGATGGCGATCTCGCGGTAGCCGTGCTTCTCGTTGTTGGTCGGCTTCCGCCCCGAGGCGACGTCCAGGACCTGCGCGAACAGCTCGTCGGCCAGGCCGTCCAGGGTGGCGGCGCCGTCCAGCAGCGCCCCCGCGTTGAAGTCGATCCAGTGCGGCTTCTTCTCCGCGATGGCCGAGTTGGACGACACCTTGAGCGTGGGGACCGGGAAGCCCAGCGGGGTGCCCCGGCCGGTGGTGAAGAGGAGGAGCGCGGCGCCGCTGGCGACCATGGCGGTGGAGGAGACGCCGTCGTTCCCCGGGGCCTCCAGCAGCGACAGCCCCCCGGGGGCGGCCGGCTCGCCGTAGCGGAGCACCCGCGCCACCGTGGCCCGGCCGCCCTTCTGGATGGCGCCCAGCGACTTCTCCTCCAGGGTGGTGAGCCCGCCCGCCTTGTTGCCGGGCGAGGGGTTCTCGTACACCGGCTGGCCGTGGCGGAGGAAGTACTCCTTGAAGTCGTTGACCATCGCCACCACGTCGCGGAACACGCCCTCGTCCGCCGCGCGGTCCATCAGCACCTGCTCGGCCCCGAACATCTCCGGGACCTCGGTGAGGATGACCCCGCCGCCCAGCGCGGTGAGCCGGTCGGCCACGCGCCCCAGCAGCGGGTTGGCGGAGATCCCGCTGAAGCCGTCCGAGCCGCCGCACTTGTGGCCCAGCACCAGCTCCGACGCCGGGCACTCCTCGCGGCGGTCGCCCTCCACGGCGCGCACCAGCTCCTCCACCGCCGCGAGCCCCTCCTCCACCTCGTCCACCACGTCCTGCGTGTTGAAGAAGCGGATGCGCCGCTGGTCCAGCTCCCCCGCCATGGCGAGCAGCTCGGCCATCTGGTTGTTCTCGCACCCCAGCCCCAGCACCAGGACCCCGCCGGCGTTGGGGTGGCGGATGAGCCCCGCCAGCACCTTGCGGGTGTTCCCCAGGTCGTCGCCGAGCTGGCTGCACCCGTACGGGTGGGAGAAGGCGTGCACCCCGTCCACTCGCCCCGCGAACCGCTCCGAGGCCACCCGCGCGACCTGCTCCGCCGCGGTGTTCACGCAGCCCACGGTGTTGACGATCCAGACCTCGTTGCGCGTCCCCACCCGGCCGCTCGCCCGCCGGTAGCCCATGAAGGTGGGCATCGCGGCGGGCTCCTCCGCCTCCCGCGCCGCGGGGCGGTAGGCGTACTCCAGCGTGCCCTCCAGCCCCGTCTTCAGATTGTGGGAGTGCACCCACGCCCCCGCCGGCACCGGCTCCGTCGCGCGGCCGATCGGGAAGCCGTACTTCACCACCGCCTCGCCCGGGGCCAGGTCGCGCAGGGCGAGCTTGTGGCCCGCCGGCACCTCGTCGCGCAGCGCCACCGAGACGCCGTCCACGGACACCTCGGCGCCCGCGGGGAGGGCGGCCAGCGCCACGGCCACGTTGTCGTCCGGGTGTACGCGGACCACGGTCGGCTTGTCCATCGCTGCTGCGGTCATCGGTTCCTGGTACTGCTAGGTTTGGGCGTGCCCCCCGCTGGCGCGGGGGTCGGGCTGCGGCTCCGTAGGGCAGCAAACGACGCTGCCCTACGGAGGCGAGCCCCGCCCAACTGCCGGCGGGTCTCGCCGCTTCGCGCTCGCATCCCTCACGCGGGCGCCCTGCCGGGGCAAGCTGTTCTCCCCTCTCCCGCCTGCGGGGGAGGGGGCATTACGCACTCCGCCGCCTGCCCCACCCGGGAGATGCCCCTCCCCCGGAACGGGGGAGGGTGGCGAGCATCCAGCGAGCCGGGTGGGGGCCCCCTCAGTCCGCCGCCTGCCCCGCCGCGGCGTCCTGCCGCTGCGTGCCTCGTGCTCCGTCCTCCGCACCGCCGTCCAGGCGGTACGTCTCGCGGGCCAGGTCGTAGGCGAGGGCGCGGGCCATCTCGCGGGCGTCGTCCATCTCCACCACGTGGCGGGCGACCAGGCCGGCCAGCCAGTCGGCGTCCACCCGGCGGGCCAGGTCGTGGCGCGCGGGGATGGAGCAGAAGGCGCGGGTGTCGTCGTTGAAGCCGGCGGTGTTGTAGATCCCCGCCGTCTCCGTGGTCTGCTCGCGGAAGCGCCTCATCCCCTGGATGGAGTCGTGGAACCACCAGGGGGGCCCCAGGCGCAGCGCCGGGTAGTGGCCGGCCAGCGGCGCCAGCTCCCGCGCGTAGGTGGTCTCGTCCAGGGTGAAGAGGACCAGCGTCAGGCGCGGGTCGTTGCCGTGGGCCTCCAGGAGGCCGCGCAGGTTGCGCGTGTACTCCGTCGCCACGGGGATGTCGGCGCCCTTGTCCAGCCCGAAGCGCTCCCACACCCGCCGGTTGTGGTCGCGCAGCGAGCCGGGGTGGAGCTGCATCACCATCCCGTCCTCCGTGGACATGCGCGCCATCTCCATCAGCATGTGCGCCTCGAAGCGCCGCTGGTCGGCCGCGTCCGCCTCGCCGGCCAGGGCGCGGCGGAAGAGGCGGTCGGCCTCCTCTTCCGGGAGGCGCTCCGTCCACGGCTCCAGCACCGCGTGGTCGGTGGCGGTGGCGCCCAGCGAGCGGAAGTAGGCGCGGCGCTCCTCCAGCGCCCCCACGAAGGCGGCGTAGTCCCCCACCGGGGCGCCGTGGGCGCGGGCCAGCTTCTCCACCTCGCCACGCCACCCCTCCGCCGCGATGCGCAGCACCGCGTCCGGGCGGAAGGTGGGGAGCACCCGGCCGCCCCAGCCGCTCTCGCGGATGGCGCGGTGGTGCTCCAGCGAGTCGCTGGCCGCGTCGGTGGTGGCGAGCACCTCGATGCCGAATCGCTCGAAGAGCGCGCGGGGCCGGAACTCGGGCGAGGCCAGCTTCTCCGCGATCTCGTCGTAGACCCGCGCCGCCGTCCCCCCGTCCAGCCGCACCCGCACGCCGAAGACGTGGTACAGCTCGTGGTCCAGCCAGACCCCCGTGGGGGTGCCGCGGAAGAGGTGGTGGTGCTCCGCGAAGGTCCGCCAGATCCGGCGGGGGTCGCTCTCCACCGGGGTGCCGTCGCGGGTGGGGACCCCCAGCGCCTCCAGGGGGATGCCGCGCGAGTACAGCATCCGGAAGACGTAGTGGTCCGGGACGATCAGCAGCGCGGTGGGCTCCGGGAAGGGCGAGTCCTCCGCCAGGATCCGCGGGTCCACGTGGCCGTGCGGCGAGACGATCGGCAGCTCGCGCGTCTCCTCGTACAGGCTGCGCGCCACGCTCCGGACCGCCGGGTCCGGGTCGAAGAAGCGGTCCTCGTGCAGGACCAGGGGACGGGCCGGGCTGACGACCGGTTGCATGGATCCTGGACCGGGGTCGCGGGGGAGGTCGGCCGCCGGAGCGGCGCGCGCGGGGCGGCGGCGGGGGCGGAGGGGCAATATCGTTCCGGCGCGGAACAATTTCCCCGGTGCGGAGGGCTCCGGAATCCAGTCCCGGCCGGAGCGCCGCGGCTCGTGCCCCTTGCTTTCGGGCCGCCTGGAGACCAATTTGTTCGCAGGAAGAACAAAACGCAAGGGGATCGTGTCGGGGCCTCCGCCCCGCCCCGGGATCCCGGGCGAAGCCGCGGAGGGGCGGCGGAAGCATGAGAAAGATCAACACCCGCGACTTCAAGCTCGCCACGCGGTCCACGCCGCGCGAGATCAACCGGCAGATCCTGCTCAACCTGGTGCGCGACCACCAGCCCGTCTCCCGCGCCGACCTGGCGCGGCGCATGGGCGTGGGGCGCGGCATGGTCACCTCGCTGGTGAGCGAGCTCCTCGCCGAGGGAGCCATCCTGGAGGGCGACATGGGCGACGCGCCGCGGGGGCGCAAGCCCACCATGCTGCACGTGCGCACCCGCGACCGGCTGGTGGTCGCAGTCGACGTGCGCTTCACCCGCACCTTCGTGATGCTGAGCGACTTCGACGGCACCCAGCTGGCCCTGGAGACCTTCGAGACCGTGTTCGAGCCCGCCGCGCTGGTGGAGGAGCTCGCCGCGCGCGTGCACCGGCTGGTGGGCGGCTACGGCGCCGCCGGGGCGGTGGAGGGGATCGGGATGGTGGTGCCGGGGATGGTGGACCGCCGCACCGGGCGCATCCTCAACTCCCCGCAGCTCGGCTGGCGCGACGTGGACGTGCGCGGCGACCTGGAGGCCGCCACCGGGCTCCCCGTCCACATCGAGAACGCGCCCATCGCCTGCGCCCTGGCGCAGATGTGGCTGGGGCAGCGCGGCGGCGACGGCGCGGCCGACTTCGTGTACGTCACCGTCTCCGACGGGGTGGGCGCCGGCGTGGTGGTGAACGGGCAGGTGGTGCGCGGCCACGGCCACACCGCCGGGGAGTTCGGCCACGTCCCGCTGGACCCGGAGGGGCCGTACTGCCTCTGCGGGGCGCGGGGGTGCTGGGAGGCGTACACCTCCAACCTCGCCACCGTGGCGCGCTACCTGGGGCAGGACCTCGCCCCGGAGCAGGGCCGCCGCGCCGTGAAGCGGCTGGGGATCGGGTTCGACGACGTGGTCACCCGCGCCCGCACCGGCGACGCCCGCGCCCGGGCCGCCCTCCAGGAGACCGGCCGCTACCTGGGGCTGGGCCTGGCGATGATCGTCAACGCGCTGAACCCCTCGCGGATCTTCGTGGGCGGCGAGGTCACCTCCGCCTGGGACCTGATCGAGGAGCAGGTGCGCACCGCCATCTCCGAGCGCGCCCTGACCCCGGCCGCTGCGCGCAGCCCCATCATCCCCGAGCAGGCCGGAACCCACCCGCGGCTGCGCGGCGCCATCGCCCTGGTGGCCGCGCCGCTTTTCGCCGCCCCGCAGGTCGCCTGAGCCCACAGGAGAGCACGATGTCCGACCCCCGGTTCACCCGCCGCGAGTTCGTCCGCACCCTGTCGCTCGGCGCGGGAGCGGCGCTGGTCGCCCCCGGCCTCCTCCCCGGCTGCGCCCCCTTCGGGCGCGCCTCGGGAGGGGCCGACCCGTGGAGCCGGGTCCCGGAGATCCTGGCGCGCATCCGCCCGCCGGTGTTCCCCGCCAGCGAGTTCCCCGTCACCGGCTACGGCGCTGTGGGCGACGGGACCACGGACGACACCCAAGCCTTCCGCCGGGCGATCGCCGCCTGCGCCGAGTCCGGGGGCGGGCGGGTGGTGGTCCCGGCGGGGCGCTTCCTCACCGGCCCCATCCACCTGCGCAGCAACGTGAACCTGCACGTCGCAAAGGGCGCGACCGTCGCCTTCTCGCAGGACCCGGCGGCGTACCTCCCCGCCGTGTTCACGCGCTGGGAGGGGGTGGAGCTGATGAACTACTCCCCCTTCGTCTACGCCTTCGAGCAGGAGAACGTCGCCATCACCGGCGAGGGGACGCTGGACGGGCAGGCGCAGCCCTGGTGGCCGTGGAAGGGCGCCTGGAAGACGCACCCGGAGTGGGCCCGGGGCCCCACCCAGAAGGAGGCGCGCGACCGCCTCTTCCGCATGGCCGAGGAGGGAGTCCCCGTGGAGCGGCGCGTCTTCGGCCAGGGCGACAACCTGCGCCCGCAGTTCATCCAGCCGTACCGCTGCCGCAACGTGCTCATCGAGGGCGTTACCCTGGTGAACTCCCCCATGTGGGAGATCAACCCGGTGCTCTGCGAGAACGTCACGGTGCGCGGCGTCTCCGTGGTGTCGCACGGGCCCAACAACGACGGCTGCAACCCCGAGTCGTGCCGCGACGTGCTCATCGAGGGCTGCCTCTTCGACACCGGCGACGACTGCATCGCCATCAAGTCCGGGCGCAACGCCGACGGGCGGCGCATCGCCGTCCCCAGCGAGAACATCGTCGTGCGCGGGTGCCGGATGAAGGACGGCCACGGCGGCGTCACCCTGGGGAGCGAGATCTCCGGCGGGGTGCGCAACGTGTACGTGGAGGAGTGCGAGATGGACAGCCCCAACCTGGACCGGGCGCTCCGCTTCAAGAACAACGCGATGCGCGGCGGCGTCCTGGAGAACGTCTACATGCGCAACGTGCGAGTGGGGCAGGTGGCCGACGCGGTGGTCTCGGTGGACCTCCACTACGAGGAGGGGCGGGAGGGCCCGTTCACGCCGGTGGTCCGCAACGTGGCCCTGCAGAACGTCACCAGCCGGAAGAGCGGCTACGTGCTCTACATGCGCGCCTACCCGGGCTCGGAGATCTCCGGCGTCCTGGTCGCGGACAGCCGCTTCGAGGGGGTGGAGCGGGGAAACGTGGTCGAGGGCGTGGAGGGCCTCCGCTTCGTGGACACGCTCATCAACGGCCGGCCCGCGAGCGCCACCTCGCACCTGGCCCCGACGAAGACCGGCGCCGACCGACGGCCGAGCGACGTCCGCTCCGCCGAGCCCACCCGCTGACCCGCGCATGAGACACCCGCACACGCTCCCGCTGCGCGCACTGGCCGCCGCCGCCGCGCTCGTCCTGGCCGCCTCCCCCGCCCCGCTGGCGGCGCAGGTCGCGCACCTGCCGGCCTCCCAGTCGCTGGGCGAGGGGTCGCGCCAGCCGAACGACGCGCCGGTCCCGATCCCCCACGCCCCGCCGCGGCTGCGGAGCTCGCCGGACGGCCGGCCCTGGTCGGTGCGCATGGCCGAGTCGGTGATGCGCCGCAACCCGCAGACGCACCGCCGCTGGGACTACACGCAGGGGGTGGTGCTCGGCGCCGTCGAGCGCGTGGCGCTGGCGCGCCGCGACACGGCCATGCTGGCGTACGTGAAGGCCAACATGGACCGCTGGGTGAAGCCGGACGGGAGCATCGAGGGGTACGAGCTGGAGGAGTACAACATCGACGAGGTCGCGCAGGGACGCCTCCTCTTCGGCCTGTACGAGCGAACCGGCGACGCCCGCTACCGCCGGGCCGCCGACCGGCTGCGCCAGCAGCTCCGCACCCACCCCCGCACCGCGGAGGGGGGCTTCTGGCACAAGCAGATCTACCCGCAGCAGATGTGGCTGGACGGGCTGTACATGGGGCAGCCCTTCTACGCCCAGTACGCCCGCGCCTTCGGCGAGCCCGCCGCCTTCGACGACGTGGCGAAGCAGTTCATGCTGGTGGCGCGGCACACCCGCGACCCCCGCACCGGCCTGATGTACCACGGCTGGGACGCCGCGAAGACGCAGCCCTGGGCGGACACCGCCACCGGCCTCTCCCCCCACTTCTGGGGCCGGGCGATGGGGTGGTACGTCATGGGCGTGGTGGAGACGCTCGACCACTTCCCCGCCGACCACCCCGACCGCGACGCCATCATCGGGACGCTGCGCGACGCCGCCGGGGGGATCGAGCGCACCCAGGACCCGGTCACCGGCCTCTGGTGGGACGTGATGGACCAGCCCAACCGCGCCGGCAACTACCTGGAGGCCAGCGCCTCCAGCATGTTCGCCTACTCGCTGGCCAAGGCCGCGCGGCTGGGCTACCTGGAGCCGCGCTACCGGCAGGTGGCGGAGCGTGCCTTCGGCGGCCTGCTCTCCAACCTCGTGCGTGAGAACCCCGACGGCACCGTGTCGCTCGTCAACGTGGTGCAGGTCTCCGGGCTGGGAGGCAACCCGCGCAGGGACGGCTCGTACCGCGACGGCTCGTACGCCTACTACGTGAGCGAGCCGGTGGTCACCGACGACTACAAGGGCGTGGGGCCGTTCATCCTCGCCGCCCTGGAGCTGGACCGGTGACGGCCGCGGCATCTCCCCGCTTCGTGCGGGGCGCGGAGCTCCCCTGGGAGGTGCTGGGCGGCGGCGTGAGCCGGCAGGTGCTCGGCCACGACGAGGCGCTGATGATGGTGCGCGTGCGCTTCGACGCCGGGGCCGTGGGCGCGCTGCACCACCACCCGCACCGGCAGGTCACGCTGGTGGAGTCGGGGCGCTTCCGGGTGGAGATCGCGGGCGAGACGCAGGTGCTGGCGGCGGGGGACGGGTTCCTCGTCCCCTCCGGCCTGGAGCACGGCGTGGTGGCGCTGGAGGCGGGCGTCCTGGTGGACGTGTTCACCCCCGCGCGGGAGGACTTCCTGAACCTGGACGCACCATGAACCGACTTTTCTCGCTGGAGGGGAAGCGCGCCCTGGTCACCGGGGCGAGCCGCGGGCTGGGGCAGGCCATCGCGGTGGCGCTCGCCGACGCGGGGGCGGACGTGGTGTGCGCCAGCAGCCGCCGCTCCGGCACCGACGAGACCGTCGCCTTCATCCACGCGGCTGGGCGCGAGGCGTGGCAGGTGGAGGCGGACCTCGCCGACCGCGGCGCCGTGCTCGCCATGGCCGACGAGGCCGAGCGCCTGGCCGGGCGCATCGACGTCCTGGTGAACAACGGCGGCACCATCCGCCGTCACCCGGCGGCGGACTACCCGGCGGAGGACTGGGACCTGGTGCTGCGGACCAACCTGGACTCCGCCTTCCTCCTCTCCCAGCGGCTGGGCCGCGCCATGGTGGAGCGCGGCTCCGGGAAGGTCGTCAACGTCGCCTCGCTCCTCTCCTTCCAGGGCGGAATCACCGTCCCCGCCTACACCGCCAGCAAGCACGCGGTGGCGGGGCTGACGAAGGCGCTCGCCAACGAGTGGGCGCGCCACGGCGTGCAGGTGAACGCCGTCGCCCCCGGCTACTTCGCCACCGACAACACGCAGGCGCTGCGCGACGACCCCGACCGAGCCGGGCAGATCCTGGGCCGCATCCCCGCCGGCCGCTGGGGCGCGCCGGAGGACCTGGCGGGCGCGGTGGTCTTCCTGGCCTCGCGCGCGAGCGACTACGTCAACGGACACGTCCTGGTGGTGGACGGCGGCTGGATGGCCCGCTGACCCCGCCGGACGAGCGAACCCCGACACGGAGCAACGCATGCACTACCTACCCGGCCCCGAGCAGGCCCGCAGCATGGACACCGCCGGACTGCGCGACCGCTTCCTCCTGCGCGGGCTCTTCCAGCCCGGGCGGGCCACGCTGCGCTTCGTGGACCTCGACCGCGTGGTGGTCGGCGGCATCGTCCCCACCGGGGAGGCGGTCCGGCTGGAGGCGCCGCCCGAGATGGCCGCGGAGTCGTTCCTGGAGCGGCGCGAGGCGGGCGTCCTCAACGTCGGCGGCGCCGGCCGGGTCGCGGTGGACGGGACGGAGTACGCCATGGCGAACCGCGACGGGCTGTACCTGGGCCGCGGCTCGCGCGAGGTCGTCTTCCACGGCGACGACCCGGCGGAGCCCGCGCGCTTCTACCTGGTGAGCTACCCGGCGCACGCGGGCTTCCCCACGGCGCACGTCGCCCGCGACGGGGCGCAGGTGACGGAGCTGGGGTCGCAGGAGCAGGCCAACCGGCGGCGGCTCTACAAGTACTTCCACCCGGACGGGGTCCCCACCGCGCAGCTGGTGATGGGGATGACCGAGCTGCTGGAGGGGAGCGTCTGGAACACCATGCCGGCGCACACCCACGCGCGGCGCACCGAGGTCTACCTGTACTTCGACGTGGCGGACGACGCCGTCGTCTTCCACATGATGGGAGAGCCCGGCGAGACGCGGCACCTGGTGGTGCGCGACGGCGAGGTGGCGCTGTCGCCGGGGTGGTCCATCCACTCCGGGTGCGGCACGCGGGCGTACACGTTCTGCTGGGCCATGGGCGGCGAGAACCAGGTGTTCGCCGACATGCAGGGCGTGGCGATGCAGGATCTTCTCTGAACCGCTTGGACTGATTGTTTGGGCGTGACCCCCGCTGACGGGGGGGTCGGGCTCTGGCGCCACGGCCGCCTCCCCGCCGTTCTCCCCCTCTGCCCCATGCGGGGAGATGGGGCCGGGGGGTGAGGTGGTCCCACTCCGAACCCGGCCATCGATTCCATGACCCGCTCCTCCACCGTCGCCGCCGCCCTCCTCGCCGGCCTCGCGCTCGCCGGGCCGCTGCACGCGCAGCGCGCGGGCTCCGTCGTCGTGCGCGCCGAGAACCCGCTCGCGGCCGACCGGCCGGACGAGACCGTCTCCGTCCCCTGGGCGGCGCTCCAGCGGGCGGTCCCCGGGGTGCGGGCGGACAGGGTGCGGGTGCTGGACGCGGGCACCCGGGCGGAGGTCGTGTCGCAGGCGCTGGACGCGGACGGGGACGGGACGGTGGACGAGCTGCTCTTCCAGACCGGCTTCCGGCCGGGGGAGACGCGCGAGTTCGTGGTCGAGGCGGCGGCGCCGGCCGCGGCGGCGGCGCGGGTGCACGCGCGGCACGACGCCCACCGCGACGACGTCGCGTGGGAGAGCGACCGCATCGGCTTCCGCATCTACGGGCAGGGGCTCTGGCAGGCGTCCGAGTACGAGCCGCTGGTGAGCAGCGGGATCGACGTGTGGCCCAAGCGGGTCCGGGACCTCGTCGTGGAGAGGTGGTACGCCAAGGGGCACGACGCCTATCACCAGGACACCGGCGAGGGGGCGGACTTCTACACGGTGGGGCCCACGCTGGGCGCGGGGGGGAGCGCCGTCTGGATGGGCGGCGAGCTGCACCGGGCGAAGAACTTCAGGTCGCACCGCATCCTCGCCACCGGCCCCATCCGTGCCGTCTTCGAGCTGCAGTACGAGCCCTGGGACGCCGCCGGGACGCAGGTGGCCGAGACCAAGCGCATCAGCATCGACGCCGGGCAGAACTTCTTCCGGCAGGAGATCACCTACCGGGCGGACGGCGCCGCGGAGCTTCCCTACGCGGTCGGCACGGTGAAGCGCAGGGGGCTGGTGGGCTCCTCCAGCCGCGAGGGGCCCTGGGCGTGGGTGAGCACCTGGGGGCCGGTGGAGCGCAAGAACGGCGGCCACGGCGACCTGGGGACCGCGGTGCTCATGGAGCGGGGGCGCATGGCGGAGGCGCGCGAGACCGGCGACCACTACCTCGCCGTCGCCGCGGCGCGGCCCGGCGTCCCCACCGTGCAGTACGTGGGAGCCGGGTGGACGGCCAGCGGCGACTTCCGCACAGTGGAGGACTGGTGGCGCCACCTGGACGCGTTCGGCGCGCGGCTGGCGAACCCGGTGAAGGTCACCCTCCTGCGGAACGGCGCGCCGCTCCCCGCCCGGTGACCCGCTACCGGCCCAGCGCCGCGACGCCGGGGGCGGGCTCCGGGCGCAGCGCGGGGACGCGGTCCTTGTAGCGGTTGATGCGCGACTCGAACAGCTCCCAGGAGGCGGCGGCGAGGGCGATGGAGACGCCGCTGAGGAGCACGAACTGAGCGGCCGGCGGGAGCGCCTCCAGCGAGCCGCCCAGCCGCTTCGCCACGCCCCGCGCGACCCAGAGCACCGGGAGGTGGTACAGGTAGACGCCGTAGCTGATCGCGCCCAGGTAGACCGCCGGGCGCCAGGCCAGCAGCCGGCCGGCCGCGCCGCCGAAGCCGCGGGCGGCGCGGTCCACCAGCC
>DATABU010000579.1:0-4809 GCA_036259415.1 Longimicrobiaceae bacterium | reverse complement strand
CCCCCCCCCCCCCCCCCCGGTCCTGCCCTGCGTCCGCTCGGGTCAGTTGCGGGCGTAGGTCGTCCAGCCCTGCCACCACTTGGGGCCGTTCGGGTCGGCGGCGCCGCGGTAGGCGGTGCCGGTCACGAAGCTCCCGGCCTTGGTGGCGAGCACCCCGGTGAAGGCGCCGGTCCCGCCGGCGCGGGCCGGGGAGTTCGCCGACGGGCTCCAGTCCAGCCCCGCCGTGGTGGGCGTGCCGGTGGGGAAGCCGGCGAACAGGCTGGCCGTCGCCGCGCTGGACACCTCGATCGCGTTCGCCGCCAGGTCCACCGTGAAGCGCCCGCTCCCGCCCTCGAAGGTGGTCGCGTTGTCGGCCAGGAGGAGGGAGCGGATCGCCAGGTCGCCGTCGGCGATGCGCTGGCCGGTGGCGGCGTCGCGGATGGCGATGGCCGCGTTCGGCCAGCGGGCCAC
Organism: Longimicrobiaceae bacterium; assembly: GCA_036259415.1. GTDB lineage: Bacteria > Gemmatimonadota > Gemmatimonadetes > Longimicrobiales > Longimicrobiaceae > JAFAYN01. The sequence goes on along the minus strand of DATABU010000579.1, from coordinate 4,359 downwards.
GATCCCGTTCACGTAGTAGCCGCCGGTGCCGCGGCGGAGCATCATCCCGATCCCGCCGCCGGAGCCCACCACGCCGGGCCCGGTCCCCACCAGGGTGTAGTTGGCGAACATGGGGGTGGTGAAGGGGGTGGAGTTCTGCCCGGCCGCGCAGGTGCCGCCCTGCGCGTCCGCGCACCCGTCGTTCTCGATTCCCTGCGGGTCGTTGGAGAATGCCCCGGCGCCCGCGCGCGGGTCCAGGCGGGTGGACTGGAAGGCGATCATGAACTGGTTGCGACCCGTGTAGCCCTCGGAGGCGTCGAAGTGGTCGTCGCCGGCCTCGTAGGAGACCAGGTACTTCCCGTCCACCGCCCCGCCGAACCACTCGAAGGAATCGTCCAGCCCCGCCACCGTCTGCACGTACTCCACCGTGGTCCCGCTGCCGACCGCCGCCATGGTGAGCGCGTTCAGCTCGGCGTCCTGCGCGGGGCCGAAGCCGGCGAACTCGATGCGCACGTACTTCAGCGTGCCGCTGTCGTCGGCGTTGTTGCCGCCGTTGGAGTAGTACTCGGTGGGGTTCGAGGTGGTGTTGGTCCCCGTCCCCTCCAGCGCGATCTGGCCGGTGCGGTTGATCACCCCGCGGCCGATCAGGACGAGCCCGCCCCAGTCGCCCGGCTTGCGGTCGCCCGGCGCGCGCGAGGAGGTGAAGACGATGGGCTTCTCCGCCGTCCCCGCCGCCATGATCTTGGCGCCGGGGAGGACGAAGAGCGCGGAGAGCTGCTCGCCCTGGACCACGGTGCCGGGCTGGATGGTCAGCGTGGCGCCGTTGGTCACCTTCACGAAGGCGTCCAGCTTGTAGACGGTGTCCGCGTAGAAGGTCCGGTCGGCGGTGATGTTGGCCGAGACGGCGACCACCGGGGTGGCGCTGGTGGTGGCGGTGCGCTCGGCGCTCCAGTCGCTGGTGCGCGACCCCGCCGAGGCGGCGATGCGGTAGCGGTAGCTGGTCTCGGCCTGGAGGCCCGTGTCGTCGAAGGTGGTCTGCGGCCCCGTGCTCACCGTGGCGAAGTCGCCGGCGGCGGCCGCACGCTGGATGGTGTACGAGGTGGCGCCCGGCACCGCGTCGAACGACACGCGCAGCGCCGTGGCCGAGATGGGAGTCACCGTCACGCTGGCGGGCGCCGTGAGCGTGGGGTCGGTGGGACCGTCGTCGCCGTCGCACGCCGCCAGCAGCCCCGCGCACAGGACCGCCGCCACGGACAGGAACTTCCTCGTCGCTACCATCATCGTGGAGATTTCCTCCGGAAAGTGAAAGAGAGCCTGCGTCCTGACGCGGGAAAGGTGGCCGCCTACTGTGTAGGGGCCACCTTTCCGGGGTAACGGCCCCGTCACGGGGCTACGGCTGCCAGGTCATCCCCACGCTCACCACGCGGCCGGAGCGGTAGTGCTCGCGGGTCACCCCGCCCTGCACCACCTGGAAGGGCGAGTCCAGGAGGTTCCGGGCGTCCAGCTTCGCCGAGAAGCCCTCCGTCACCCCCACCCGCAGCGACAGGTCCAGGACGCTCCGCTCCTGCTCGATCAGGTCGGGGAGGCCGCGGGCTCCCGCGGCGTACACCCGCTCGCCCACCCGGTTGTAGAGCAGGGTCGCGCTGGTCCGCCCCTCGCCCGGCGCCCAGGTGAGCCCGGCGTTGACCACGTACGGGGCCTGCCCCACCAGGGCGCGGTCGGAGTTGATCGCGATGCTGTCGCTCCCCGCATCGATCCGGCTGCGCATCACCGTGACGTTGGTGGACACGGAGAAGGGCTCCAGCGCGGCGGCGAAGCTCCCCAGCCCCTTCCGGGCCTCCAGCTCCACCCCGTAGTTGTAGGCGCTCTCCGGGTTCACGAAGCTGAGCACCCGCGACCCGGAGGTGGGGAGGTAGACGCGCTCGATGGGGTCGCTGAAGAGCTTGGCGAAGGCGCCCACGCTGACGATCTCGCCGGAGGAGGGGTACCACTCCCAGCGCGCGTCGAGGTTGCGGATCAGGGTGCGCCGCAGCTCCGGGTTCCCCTGGATGTTGTCGCCGTCCAGCACGTCCTGGCTGAGGATGGGCGACAGCTCGCGGTACTCCGGCCGGGCCAGCGTCTGCGAGGCGGAGAGGCGGAGCTTGTGCGCGTCGGACACGTCCACGTTCAGCGCGAGCGACGGGAGCACGTCGGTGTAGGCGGGGGTGGAGAGGCTGGTGGAGCCGTCCTGGGAGACGGCGCTCACCTCCACGTCGGAGTGCTCCACCCGCGCCCCGCCCACCAGGTGCACCCGCTCGGTGATCGCCACGTCGGCCATGGCGAAGCCGGCGGTCAGGCGGTCCTCGGCCCGGTACGACCCGCCCTGCAGGAGCGGGCGGATGGTGAAGACGCTGTCGTCCGGACCGGAGTAGCGCCCGTCGAAGATCTGCTCGGCCGGGAGCATGCGGTCGGCCTCGGTGAGGAACTGGCTCCCGCCGTTGAAGATGCTGTACGAGCGGTTCTCGGCGTCGCGCTCGGTGGAGCGCAGCAGCCCGCCCACGCGCACCTGGTGCTGGCGCAGCCCGCGCCCGAAGGTGAGCGTGTAGTTGGCGGAGCCCTCCAGGCTGCTCTCCTCCAGGTCGCCGAAGGTGCGCACCGCCGCGCGCGTGTTGCCGGCGAGGAAGGCGCGCCGGTCGGAGTCCAGCCCGCCGGGAAGCTCGTAGATGAACTCGGAGCGGTCGGGCTCGCTGCGGGTCACGCCGGAGGAGGTGACCGCCCAGTCCAGCTTGTGCGCGGAGGAGAGCTGGTGCTCGCCGGCCACCTGGTTCGAGCGGACCGTCCGCTCCACGTAGCGCAGGCGGTGGATCTCCAGCGGGAGCCCCAGGTTCTCGTTCAGCCCGCGCTCGGTGCGCGCCTCGTCGTCCGCGGTGCGGTTGTAGACGTTGTTGGAGGTGAAGCGGTGCCGCTCGCCCACCAGCGCGCTCAGGTTGGCGACGCCGCCCCAGAGCACGCTCACGCGCCCCGTCCCCAGGGTGGAGGTGAACTCGTCGATCGCCTCCCCGGTGGTGTTGTCGTAGAGGGCCCGCCGCTCGTCGGTACGGACCTCCTGGCCCCTGCTGTACGTCCCGGAGACCACGTACCCCAGCTGCTGGCCGAAGACGGGGTCGCTCCCGCCCAGAGAGGCGGAGAGGGAGAGGTTGGGGTCGCCGCTCCCCTGCGCCGGGAGCCAGGCGTTGCGGAAGGCGCCCACCATCTGGTTGACCTGCTGCTGCGGCACGTCGCGGGTGAACCCGCCTGCCGCGGCGACCGCCTGCGGCACGCCGCGGCTCCCCGCGGCGGCGGCCCAGACCTCGCCGCCCGCGCGCGGGGCCACCAGCACGTCCCGCCCGGTGGCGGCGTCGTTGTAGCCCGCGGACGCGGAGACGACGAGCTGCCGGCTGGTGGGGAACTCGCGGGTGCGGATGTTCACCAGGGCGCCGCTGAAGTCGCCGCCCAGGTCGGGGGTGAAGGTCTTGCGGGTGGTGACCGTCTGGAGGATCCCGGAGGGGAAGAGGTCCAGCGGCACCACCTTGCGCTCGGGCTCGGGGCTGGGGAGGCGGGCACCGTTCAGGTCGGTGACGGTGTAGCGCTCGCCCAGCCCGCGCACGAACACGAACTTGCCGTCCTGCACCGTCACGCCGCTGACGCGCTGCACCGCCTGCGCGGCGTCGCTGTCGGGGCTGCGGGAGATCTGGTCCGCGGTGATGGCGTTGACCACGCCGACCGAGTTCCGCTGCTCGTCGAGCGCGCGGCTCACCGAGCCGCGCTCGCGCGTGGCCGAGACGGTGAGCCCCTCCAGCGCCAGCGCCTCGACCTCCAGCGCGACGTTCACCTCCACGGCGCCGCCGGCGGGGACCTGCACCCCGGTGACCGTCTTCGCGGCGTACCCGATGTGGGTGGCGACCAGCGCCTGCGTCCCGGCGGGGGCGTCGGCGACGGTGAAGCGGCCGTCCACCCCGGAGACCGCGCGGGCACCCGTGTTGCGCACGAGCACCTGGACACCGGTCAGCGGGCGCCCGCTCCCGGCGTCCACCACGCGCCCGACGATCCGGCCGGCCGCGTCCTGCGCGGCGCCCGCCCCCGGCAGGGCGGCGAGGAGCGCCAGGAGCAGCAGCCCGGTGCGAACTAGTTTGCTTGGCATCGATTCGGCTGTCTCTCTGTGAGAGCGGTGAATGCGGCCGCCGGCACCCCGGCGGACCGCGCCCTGAGGGTAGCCGCCCAACCCTTCGAATCGACCCCCGGAGGGTCACCGTTCTGTAACTCCGTTACGATCGGCGCGACCGCGCCGATGGCCGTACGTCTCTGCCCCGCAAGGCGAAGCGCGAAGATGCGGCGAGGGGCGACCCGGATGGATCGCCCCTC
>DATABU010000578.1:0-1563 GCA_036259415.1 Longimicrobiaceae bacterium | reverse complement strand
CTACTTCGCCAACCGGGTGCCGGGCCTCTTCTTCCGGCTGGGGACGGTGAAGCCGGGCACCGTCTCCGGTGGGCACCACACCCCCACCTTCATGGCCGACGACGCCTCCATCCCGGTGGGGATGCGGGTGATGTCCGGGCTGCTGCTGGACTACCTGGCCGGCGGCGCGGCGGGGCACTGACCATGGCGCGGCGGCACCGCGGGGCGGCTCCGTCCCTGAAGGCCCTCGCGCTCGTCCTGCTGGCGGGGTGCGGGGCGGGGGGAGCCCCCGACTCCTCTCCGGCGCCGGCGGGGGAGCACGCGCAGCTCGTCCGCGAGGTGCGGGAGCTCCGCGCCGCGCTGGAGCGCTTCGGGGAGGCGTACGCCCACCAGAGCGACGTCCTGGAGCGCCAGGCCGACAACCTGCTCCTCTTCGACCTGCTGGGCGACGTGGCGGAGATCGACGCCATCACCTTCACCGGCCCGCCGCCGGCGCACCGGGTGGCGTCCGACGACCCGGGGGCGAACAACCCGCTGAAGGTCCGCGGCTGGGTCTTCGTCCCCCGCGGCCTGGACCGCACCCGCAGGCACCCGCTCATCGTCCTGCCGCACGGCGGGGTCCACGCCCACTTCACCACCGCCAGCGCGGGCGTGGTCCGGGAGCTGGTGGAGCAGGGATACACCGTGGTCGCCCCGGACTACCGGGGGAGCACCGGCTACGGGCGCGGCTTCCAGGAGCAGATCGACTACGGCGGGCTGGAGACGGAGGACACCCACGCGGCGCGCCAGGCGGCGCTGGACAGGTACCCCTTCCTGGACCCGCGGCGGGTGGGGATCGTCGGGTGGAGCCACGGGGGGCTGCACGCCCTGATGAACGTGTTCGACCACCCGGAGGCGTACGCGGCGGCCTACGCCGGGGTCCCGGTGAGCGACCTGCTCTTCCGGCTGTCGTACAAGAGCCCGGCGTACACGCGGCTCTTCTCGGCCCCGTACCACGTGGGGAAGACCCCGCAGGAGGACCCGGAGGCGTACCGGCGCCGCTCCCCGGCCTACCAGGCGCACCGCTACCGGGGGACGCCGCTCCTCATCCACACCACCACCAACGACGAGGACGTCTACGCGGCCGAGGTGCACCGCCTGGTGGAGGCGCTCCGCGCCGCGGGGACCCCGGGGTGGCACTTCAAGGAGTACCGGGACGCACCCGGCGGCCACGCCTTCAACCGCATCGACACCCCCCTGGCGCGCGAGTCGCGGCGCGAGATCTACCGCTTCCTTGCCCCGCACCTGAAGCCCGCCCGGCCCGCGGAGCTTGCGGCCCTCCCGCATGTACACTAACCTGTAAGCGTACATACGAACCGGGAGACCCCATGAGCGAGAAGAAGCGGAAGCCCCGGGCGGTCCGCGAGCCGGCGGCCGCGTACGAGGCTCCGCCCACGGAGGAGGCGGCCATGCGCAAGAACTACCGGCTCCGGCAGTCCAAGATCGACCGGGCCATGCGGGTGCTGGGCACCTCCACCGAGACCGAGACCATCGAGCGCGCGCTGGAGCTGGTGGTCTTCCGGGGCGAGCTTCTGGAGGGGGTGC
>DATABU010000577.1:0-4715 GCA_036259415.1 Longimicrobiaceae bacterium | reverse complement strand
ACGAAGGACCGAGGCCCCGGCGACGCCCGGGTTGCGCGGGGCCCTTGCAGTCGCCGTTCCCGCAGCACCACCCAGAATCTGTTCGGGGGGAGACAGCCGGGCAGTTTCGGCTGGCTCACCCCGGCGCAGGGAGACCCGGGGGCAGTTTCCCGGGGCTCCCGCAGCCCGCGCAGGAGACGGACGGCAGTATCGTCCGGCTCCGGAGCGGCCCCCCAACGCAGGATCAACTCACCGCGCCCGGTCGCGCGGCAGCCGCTCGTCCGTCGGCACGTGCCAGTAGATGGCGTCCTCCCACCACTCGGGCCCGCGGAACTCCACGTTCGCGAACCGGTCGTTCACCGCGTAGAACTCCGGGTCCAGGAAGATGGGCGCGTAGACCGCGTCGTCGATCACCTGCTGCTCCAGCTGCCGCCAGAGCCCCCGCGCCCGCGCCGTGTCGTTCTGCACCAGGATGGAGTCGATGAGCGCGTCCACGCGCGGGTTGCGGTAGCCGGCGAAGTTGGGCCCCCCCGGCGGGATGGAGCGCGAGTGGAAGACCATCTCCGCGTTGGGCCCCATCACCCCCGGCCCCCACCCCCACCCCCAGAAGGAGCCGGTGAACTCGCGGTTGCGGAGCCGCTCCACCCAGGTGGTGCGCTCGTAGGAGCGCGGCGCCAGGTCCACACCGATGCGCCGGAGCTGCGCCTGCATGGCCACCAGCACGTCGCCGCGGATGGGGTCGGCGGCGCTGTACTCCACCTCCAGCCGCAGCGGCCGCCCGTTCTTCTCCAGGATCCCGTCGCCGTTGGCGTCGCGCCACCCGGCCTGCGCCAGGAGCTGCCGCGCCGCGGCGGGGTCGTGGGGGATGGGGCGCACGTCGGCGCTGTGCTCCCGCAGCCGCGGCGGGATGGGCGAGAGCGCCGCCCGCCCCTGCTCGCCGAAGAGCCCGCGCACGATCGCCTGCCGGTCCACGCCCATGAGGATGGCGCGCCGCACCGCGGGGTCGTCCACCGGGAAGCGCGAGGTGTTCCAGGCGATCCACGCGGGCCGCACCTGCGCCGCGGCCTGCAGCTCCACGTCGGGGGCGTTCTCCACCGACTGCCGCTGGTGCGCGGCGATCTTCATCAGGTCGCCGTTGCCGTTGAGCATCTCGGTGAGCCGCGCCGTGGGGTCGGGCACCGGGCGCATGATGATGCGGTCCAGCGGCGGGCGCCCCTCGGGGGCGTCCAGGTTGGCCTGAACCGTGAGCTGCTGCCCCTTGCGCCACTCGCCGAAGCGGAACAGGCCGTTCCCCACCGGGCGCTGGCCGAAGCCCGAGAAGCGCATCCGCTCCGCCGGGACGCTGTCCAGCAGGTGCCTGGGGACGGGGATCACCTCCAGCAGCGCGTTCACGGTGGAGGGGCCGGTGCGGTTGAGCTTCACCTCCACGGTGGCGCTGTCCACGGCGCGCGCCGACTCCACCGCCGCCACGTCCTGCTGCCGCGGCGAGGCCGTGGCGGGGTCCTTCTGCCGCTCGATGGTGAAGACCACGTCCTCCGCGGTGACCGGCTGCCCGTCGTGCCACTCCAGCCCGGGGCGGACGCGCAGCAGCAGGGTGGCGCTGTCCGGCTGCTCCCACGACTGGAGGAGGTCCGGGACGTAGCTGCTGAGCGTGCTGTCCCGCCGCGCCAGCGCGCGGAAGAGGAGGTGCACGATCTGGTACGACTCGGTCTGGTCGAAGGTGAGCGGGTTCAGGTCGTCCGGCTCGCCCTCGGCGAGGAAGATCATGGTCCCCCCCGCGGGGGCGCCGGTGAAGGTCCGCACCCCGGCTCCATCGGCCGCTCCCCCCGCTCCGCCGTCGTCCCCGCCGCCGCAGGCGGCCAGCCCCAGCGCGGCGAGGAGCGCCGCGGGCGCGGCGAGGCGGGAGGAGCGGAACCTGCTTCGCGTGTCTGTCATCGAGTACCGTTCACCCGGGTGGATGGTGGAGGACGGCGGCTCAGAACCGCTCGAAGGTCCAGGGCCGCGGCACCCGGAAGGCACGGTCGAGCATATCGAGTGCCCGCGCGTCGTCGAGGGCCGCCTGCCCCGTCCCCACCGCCTGCGACGGGGTGGCCGCGCCGACGAAGATCCGTGACAGGATACGCACGGGGAGCGCGAGCGTCGGCCCGGGCGCGGCGCCGCCGGGCGCCCGCTCCGCGTGCATCCGCCCGCCCTCCACGCGCAGCCGCCAGCGCCCCGCGTTCTCGGGGAGGTCGTCGTCGGTCACGTCCAGCGTGAGGGTGAGCTCGGCGTCGGCCGGGGCGGTGCGCAGCGCCAGCGCGCCGGGGACGTCCAGGAGCCGGAACATGGGCCCCACCAGCAGCGCCGCGGCGGGGAACCAGATCCCCCAGTTGGGCGGGCCGCCCGGCGGGAGGCGGGGCTCCGTCACGCGCTCCCCGAACCCCTCGTCCGGGTGGGCGCGGTAGACGAGCTGGCGGTGCTGGTCGCCCAGCGAGGCCAGCCAGGCGTAGATCCCCCGCTGCGCGCGCGGGGTCAGCCAGGCGCGCTCCTCCACCTCGGCGAAGCGGGCGGCGGGCGGGAGGTCGGGCCGGTAGCGGACCGTGGCGTACCCCTCGGGCTCGCCCTCCGGCCCGCGGTAGAGCGCCACGGCGTGCAGCGGGCTCTCCCAGAGCGCCTTCCACGCCCCCGGGGAGCGCTCCATCTGGCCGCTCTGGGTGGGGACCCAGCGGTCGTACAGGGAGCGCACCGCGGCCCGGTCGGCGCCGTCCAGCGCCAGCGAGACGCGCACCCGCTCCTCCGGGTCGTCGGGGAGCGACTCGGGGGGGAGCTGGTACTGGTGGACCTCGCCGGCCAGCCCGTAGCCCAGCCGCTCGTAGAAGGTGACTCGGAAGGGGTAGAGCGCCGAGGCCAGGTCGCCCCGCTCCAGCGAGTGCCGGAACGCGGTGCGCACCAGCCGCCCCGCCATCCCGCGCCGCCGGTGCGCGGGGGAGATGGAGACCATCGCCAGCCCCATGGTGGGGAAGGCCGCCCCGCCGATCCACTGCCGGAAGGGGAGCACCTGGCAGGCGGCGGCGAGCCGCCCCTCCGACTCCCCCACCCAGAGCGCCTCGACGCCGCCGCGCGGGTCGTCGCGCAGCGTGCTCTCCCACCACTCCACGGTGCGGCCCTGCACCGGGAAGCTGTGCGTCACCAGCCGCGCCAGCTCCGCGACCTCGCCCGGCCGCGCCGGGCGGAACGTCTCGCTCATCGATCTCCCCCGTCCCTCGTGGCCCCAGTTCCCGCGCCGGCACGCCCGCCGGGATGGTCCGGGATTCGCGGGGGCGCCGCGGAGGCGCGGACGCCGCGCCCGGACCGACGCACCCAAGATACGGATGCCGACGATGCACCGCCAACCGCGATCCGCGACTCCCCTGGCCCTCCTCGCGGGGGCCCTGCTCCTGTCGGGGGCGGCCGCCTGCCGCTCCGCCTCGCCCCCGGGCGGCACCCCGCCCGACTCCACCCCCGCCGCCGCGGCGGCGCCGCGCGACGAGCGCGTGCTCACCGGGCTGGAGGTGCTGGTGCGCGACTCGCTGCACCTGCTGCGCGGCAAGCGGGTGGGGTTCATCACCAACCAGTCCGCGGTGACCTCCACGGGCGAGCTGGGGATCGACCTGCTGGCGCGCACCCCCGGGGTGAACCTGGTGGCGCTCTTCAGCCCGGAGCACGGCATCCGCGGCAACGTGGAGGCGGGCCAGAAGATCGACACCTCGCGCGACGAGAAGACGGGGCTCCCCGTGTACTCGCTCTACGGGCGGACGCAGCGCCCCACCGACGAGATGCTGCGGGGAGTGGACGTGCTGATGTACGACATCCAGGACATCGGCGCGCGGCCGTACACCTTCGTCTGGACCATGGCCATGGCCATGGAGGAGGCCGCGAAGCGGAACATCCCCTTCGTCGTCCTGGACCGGCCGAACCCCATCACCGCGGCCATCGACGGCCCGCTGATGCAGATGGACGTGCGCAACGTGACGCAGGTGATCACCGGCTACTACGCGGTGCCGCTGCGCCACGGGATGACCTCCGGCGAGGTCGCCCGCTACTACAACCAGGACGCCGGCGTCGGCGCGCAGCTCCACGTGGTCCCCGCGGCCGGGTGGGAGGGCGACGAGTGGTTCGACGAGACGGGGCTCCCCTTCGTGCGGCCCTCGCCCAACATCCGCTCGGTGGACGCGGAGCTGAAGTACTCGGGGCTGGTGCTGGCGGAGGCCACCAACCTGTCCACGGGCCGCGGCACGGACGCGCCCTTCTCGTACCTGGGCGCCCCCTGGATGGACGCCGCCCGGGTGCTGGAGCGCGTCCGCGCGTACGACCTGCCGGGCGTGCGGCTGACGACCACGCGGCTCACGCCCACCGGCCCCGCCGGGAGCTGGATCCCCTACCGGGACACCACCTTCACGGCCATCCAGATCGACGTCACCGACCGCGACGCCTACGAGCCCGCCTACACGGCGCTGGTGCTGCTCACCGAGGCCAGGCGGGCGCACCCGCAGCAGTTCCGGATCACCAACGCCGGCTTCACGCAGATGATGGGGTCGCGGTGGGCGCGCGAGGCGTTCGACCGCGGCGAGGACCCGCGCGCGATCCGGCAGCGGTGGCGGGACGAGGTGCGCGAGTGGCTGCCGAAGCGGAACCGCTACCGGCTGTACCCGACGGGTGATCTCGGGAACTGATTCTGGACTGATTTTCTGGCGTTGGAGGGCCGCTCCGGAGCCCGG
>DATABU010000576.1:0-5027 GCA_036259415.1 Longimicrobiaceae bacterium | reverse complement strand
GCACCGGCGCGGCGACGCGGCGCACGTCCTCGGGGGCGACGTGGAAGCGGCCGGCCAGCAGGGCGCGCGCCTTGGCGGCGAGCACCAGCGCCTGTCCGGCGCGCGGGCCGGCGCCCCAGCGCACCCAGCGGGCCACCTCTTCCGGGGCGCCGGGGGTGCCGGGGCGGGTGGAGCGCACCAGGCGGGCCGCGTACTCCAGGACGTTCCCGGCCGCCGGGACCTCGCGCACGCGGCGCTGGAGGAGGAGCACCCGCTCGGCGTCCAGCACCCGCTCCACCGCCGGCTCGTCTGCGCCGGTGGTTGAGCGCAGGATCTCCACCTCCTCGGCCTCGCTGGGGTAGTCCAGGCGGACGTCCAGCATGAAGCGGTCGAGCTGCGCCTCCGGGAGGGGGTAGGTGCCCTCCTGCTCCAGCGGGTTCTGCGTCGCCAGCACGAAGAAGGGGCGCGGCAGCGGCAGGTCCTCGCCCGCCACCGTGACGCGCCCCTCCTGCATGGCCTCCAGCAGCTCCGCCTGCGTCTTGGGCGGGGTGCGGTTGATCTCGTCCGCCAGGAGCACCTGGGTGAAGACGGGGCCGCGGAGGAAGCGGGCCGCGCGCCGGCCGGTGGTGCGGTCCTCCTCGATCACCTCCGTCCCGGTGATGTCCGACGGCATCAGGTCGGGGGTGAACTGGACCCGCCGGAACTCCAGCTCCAGCGCCTCCGCTAGCGTGCGCACCAGCAGCGTCTTGGCGAGCCCGGGCACCCCCACCAGCAGCGCGTGCCCGCCGGCCAGCAGGCAGAGGAGCACCTCCTCCAGCACCGCCTCCTGTCCCACGATGCGGCGGCGGACCTGCGCGCGGAGCGCCGCGGCGTCCGCGACCAGCGACTCGATCTCCCTTTCAGCGGCGGCCAGGGTCCCTCCGGGGGTGCGGGTGAGCGGGTGAGGCGAGGGGGTAATCTTACCCTCGTCCGCCCGCCCCCGGAAGTCGTACGTCCCCCGCGGTGGATTCGCTCCCCCCGCGGCGTTATACTCGTTGAGGTACGCCGGTGTGAAGGTCCCTGTCCCGCACCGCAGCACGCCCCATGCTCCGCACCCCCCGCTCCCGCCCCCTCGCCCTGCTCGCGGCGCCGCTCCTGCTGCTCTGCGGCTCGCCCTCGTGTGCCGTGCCCGAGGCGGGCGCGCGGCTCTGGCCGGGCGGCGGCGACGTCGTGTTCGAGACGGCCGAGGAGCAGGAGATCGCCTACTGGGCCGCGGTCGGCGAGCTGGAGCTGGGCCACGCCACGCGCATCGCGCCGGGGCCCGAGCACGCCGACTTCGCACGGGGGATGCGCCTGGTGGTGGACGGGCGGATGGACGAGGCCGAGGAGCGCTTCGCCCCGCTCGCCGCGGAGGCGGCCGACTCGCTCCTGCGCACCGCCTCGCGGGTGGCCCTCACCAGCATCTTCGGGTACGACGGGCGCTGGCAGGCGCTGCACGACCTCGCCACCGCGCCGCCGGTCCGCGAGGTCTCGACCGACCAGGGGCGCGCCGGGATCGAGGCGTGGTCCGCCGCCATGCGCATGGCCCGCGGCGCGGAGTACCGCATCTCCAACACCCCCGCGCTCCTCCCCTTCCAGGTGACCGGCACCGGCACGCCGCTGGTGCCGGTGCACGTTAACGGCCGGCTGCGATACTTCTGGCTGGACACCGGGACCAGCCTCACCCTGCTGGCCTCGGACGTCGCCGCCGAGGCGGGGCTGCGGCCGCTCACCGGCGACACGCTGGAGATCGTCACCACCGTGGGGCGCATCCAGGCGCTCCCGGCCGTGGTGGACACCCTGCTGCTGGGGCCCCTGCAGGCGGTGGGGCACCCCGCGGCCATCGTCCCCGCGCGCGAACTCACCATCCTGGAGGCCACCGAGCCCGGGCGGTTCGAGCGGGTCAAGATCGACGGTGTGATCGGGATGGACCTGCTGCGGCGCCTCAACGTGGTGATCGACTTCCCCACGGGGGTGGCGATCCTGGGGCGTCCCCGGCCCGACCGGGACCCCGGCCGCAGGCGCAACCTGTTCTGGCTGGGCTACCCGGTGGTGCGCGCCGAGGGGCCCCGGGGAACGACGCTCTACTTCGGCCTGGACACCGGCGCGGACTCCACCTTCGTCACCCGCAACCTGCTGCGGAAGCTCCCCAGCCGCCTCCTCGCCAAGCGCACCCGGTACCTGGCCGGCTTCGGGGGCGACACCCTGCTGCGCACGCCGGTCCTCTCGGGGCTGTCGCTGAGGGCCGCCGGGAAGAGCTTCATCCTCCGCGAGGTGATGGTCCACGAGAACCGCCGCCTGATGCTCTTCGAGCTGGACGGGATCCTGGCGGCGGACCTGGGCGCGGGGCACCGCGTCCGCATCGACATGACCAACGGCATCTTCGAGATCGGCACCCCGGGGAGCGACCCCCGCGCACGCGAGCGCAAGCCCGGCGAGCCGGTGTCCACCGACCCCTTCGCGGAGCCCGGCCGCAGGGCCCGGTCCGGCGTCCCGTAGCCGACCGGTCCACGACGCACCTGTCGCGCCCACGCCACACACCCGCGCCCCGCCGCGGGGCGGCTCTCCCGCGGCGCCCGCGGGCCGGCCCGGGGCATGGAAGGTGCTCCGGCCTCGCCGACCGGCCGTTCCCACCGCGCGTTTCCAATGGCGAACACCACCCAGCCCGACACGATCCCGCCCCGCAGCATAGGTGAGCTCCTGCGGCACCGCGCCGCCCGGTCTCCAGACGCCCTCGCGCTCTGCGCGCCCGGCAGGCCCCCGCTCACCTACGGCGCCCTGTACGCCCTGGTGGAGCGCGCCGCCGGCGAGCTGAACGCGCTGGGGCTGGGCCGGGGCGCGCCCGTGGCCGTCGTCCTCCCCAACGGGCCGGAGATGGCGGCCGGCTTCCTCGCCACCGCCTCCTGCGCCGTCTGCGCTCCGCTCAACCCCGCCTACACGGCCGACGAGTTCGACTTCTACCTGTCGGACCTGGGGGCCCGGGCGCTGATCGTACCCGCGGGGAGCGGCTCGCCGGCGGTCGCGGTCGCGGAGCGGCACGGCGTCCCGGTGGTCGGGCTCTCTCCGGTGGCGGACGCGGGCGCGGGCTCCTTCGCCCTCGCGGGGCCGGCGGCGCCGGCGGCGGGCCGGCCGGGGCTCTCCGGGCCGGAGGACGAGGCGCTCGTGCTGCACACCTCCGGGACCACTTCGCGCCCCAAGCAGGTGCCGCTCACCCACGCCAACCTCTGCGCTTCCGCGCACGCCGTCGCCTCCACCCTGCGGCTGGGGGCGGACGACCGATGCCTCAACGTTATGCCGCTCTTCCACATCCACGGCCTGGTGGGGGCGCTGCTCTCGTCGCTGGCGGCGGGGGCCAGCGTGGCGTGCACCCCCGGGTTCTACGCCAGCGACTTCTTCGCCTGGATGGAGGAGCTGAGTCCCACCTGGTACACGGCGGTACCCACCATCCACCAGTCGGTCCTGGCGCGGGCCGCGGCGAGCCGGGAGACCCTCGCCCGCGCCCCGCTCCGCTTCATCCGCTCCTCCTCGTCGGCGCTCCCTCCGAGCGTCATGGCCGAGATGGAGAGGGTGTTCGGGGTCCCGGTGGTCGAGTCGTACGGGATGACCGAGGCCGCGCACCAGATGGCCAGCAACCCGCTCCCCCCCGGGGAGCGCAGGCCCGGCTCGGTGGGCCGCGCCGCCGGCCCCGAGGTGGCGGTGATGGACGCGTCGGGCTCGCTGCTCCCCCCCGGGAGCACCGGCGAGGTCGTCATCCGCGGCCCCTCGGTCACCGCCGGGTACCGGGGCGACCCGGCCGCCAACGGTCGCGCGTTCTCCGGCGGGTGGCTCCGCACGGGCGACCAGGGCCGCCTGGACGCCGACGGGTACCTGTACATCACCGGGCGCATCAAGGAGCTGATCAACCGGGGCGGGGAGAAGGTCGCTCCGCGGGAGGTGGACGAGGCGCTCCTGGAGCACCCCGCGGTCGCGCAGGCGCTGGCGTTCGCCATCCCGCACCCCACCCTCGGCGAGGAGGTCGGCGCCGCGGTGGTGCTGCGGCCGGGAGCCGCCGCGACGGAGCGCTCGCTGCGGGAGTTCGCGCTGCTCCGCCTGGCCGCCTTCAAGGTCCCGCGGCGCATCGTGGTCCTGGACGAGATCCCCCGGGGGCCCACCGGGAAGCTGCAGCGGATCGGCCTCGCGTCGAAGCTGGGGGTCGCGCACGACCCCGGGCCGGCGGCTCCGGCCGGGGAGCACACGCCCCCGCGGAGCCCCGTGGAGGAGCTGCTGGCCGGGATGTGGGCGGAGGTGCTGGGGACCGGGCCGGTGGGGGTGCACGACGGCTTCGTGCAGCTGGGGGGAGACTCCATGCTCGCCGCCCGGCTCGCGGCCCGCCTCCGGGACGAGCTGGGGGTCGAGCTGCCGCCGCTCGACTTCCTCGACGCGTCCACCGTCGCCGAGCTGGCGCCGAAGGTGGAGGCGCAGCTCCTCGCAGCCGACGGGCCCGGCCCCGGCGCGCCGGCCCTGGACGCCCCCCTGTAGAGCCGCCCATGCCCGCCGCCGAGTCCCCCCTGGCCGGGCGCCCCCCGGAAGAGCACGCCGCCTGGCGCGCGCTCCTCGCGCGCCGCCTCCACGACCGCGCCACGCGGGACGCCATCCCGCGCCGCGGCTCGTCCGGCCCCGCCGTCCTCTCCCTCTCGCAGCAGCGGCTCTGGTGGTTCGAGCGCGCGCACGCCGGGCGGGCCGTCTACAACCGCCCCACGGTCCTGCGCCTCGCGGGCGCGCTGGACGTGGAGGCCCTGGAGCGGAGCCTCGCGGAGGTGGTGCGCCGCCACGAGGTGCTGCGCACCACCTACCCGGAGCGCGGCGGGGTCCCCGTGCAGGAGGTCGGCCCCGCGGCGCCGCTGCGGCTCGCCGTGGTGGACCTGCGCTCCCTCCCGCCGGCCGCGCGGTCGGAGCGGGCGCGCGGTATGGCCGCCGAGGAGGGCTCCCGCCCCTTCGACCTGGTCCTGGGGCCGGTGTTCCGGGCGGTGCTCGTCGCGCTGGGCGCGGAC
>DATABU010000575.1:0-7742 GCA_036259415.1 Longimicrobiaceae bacterium | reverse complement strand
GCGATGCGGGGGACGGTCATCCTCCACAGGCGCACGTCGAACCAGACGTGCGGGTCCCAGGCGCCCTCGAACTCGGGCGGCGCCAGGAGCGAGTCGCGGGGGATGGCCTCCGCCACGGCGACGCTGCGCACGCGGCCGCCCATCTCCTCCAGCACCTCGCCCATGCGGGCCTCCAGGTGCAGCCCTCCGTAGAAGATCACGTCGGCCCGGTACAGGCGCCGCACGTCGCCCTCGCTGGCCTTGTACAGGTGCGGGTCCACCCCCGGCCCCATCAGCCCGGTCACCCGCACGTGCTCTCCGCCCACGTTCTCCACCACGTCGCGGATCATCCCGATGGTGGTCACCACGTGGAGCTTCCCGCTCTCCTCCGCCGGCTCCGGGGGGGCGCAGGCGGCGAGCAGCGCCAGGCACGCCGGGAGCAGGACCCTCCGCAGGCTCCGCATCAACCGTTCCGAATCCGAAATTTAACCACATCTAAAACTCCCGCCGAAGAGTACCACGCCGCCCCGGCCGTGTCAAGCGCGCGTTGCATGGAGGGCGCCCCGCGCCCGGAGGGAGCGGGTGCTGGTGGCGGGGTGCGGGACGGGGCTGGACCCGGAGTGGAGCCCGCCGGGGGTGGTGGCGCGCACAGGGCTGCGGGTGGAGCACTCACCCCGCCGGCTTCGCCCCGATCTCCACCTGGATCGCGCGCCAGCCGCCCTGGTTGAAGCGCAGCACGCTCAGCACGCAGCGCACCACGTGCCCGGCGAGGATGGCGAACCAGATGTCGATGGGGTCCAGCGTCCCCGTCTGCTGGATGACGAAGCAGATCCCCAGCGGCACCGCCACCTGCGACACGATGGAGATGTAGAGCGGGCTGCGGGTGTCGCCGGTGCCCTGCAGGCCGCCGGTGTAGGTGAGCGCGACGGCGATGAACAGGCCGGAGACGCTGAGGACGCGCAGCAGCTGCGCGCCCAGCCGGACCACCTGGGGCTCGTCCATCCCGAACACGGCCAGCAGCGCCTCCGGGAAGAACAGGAAGACGGCGCCCAGGGCGGCCGCGACGGCGAAGGCGATGCGCGCGGCCACGCCCACCGCCTCGGCGGCGCGGTCCGCCCTGCCCGCGCCCAGGTTCTGCCCCGCCACCGCGGCCGCGGCGCCCATCAGCCCCACGGCCGTCCAGGTGACCAGCGAGAACACCTGCGAGTACGCCACGGCGAAGGCGGCCTGCGCGGCGGCGCTCTGGGCCAGCGAGCCGATGAAGGCCAGCATCAGCACCCCCCCCACGTTCATCGCGATCCCCTGGATCCCGGTGGGGAGGCCGAAGCGGAAGAGCGCGCGGATGATCTCCCAGTCCGGACGGAGGGCGTGCCCGCGCGGGAAGCGCACCACCCACCCCCCGCCCCAGAGCCGCGCCAGCGAGTAGAGCGCCACCAGCCCCGAGGCGATCACCGTGCCCATGGCCGCGCCGGTGGTCCCGAAGGCGGGGACCGGGCCCAGCCCCGCGATGAACACCACGTTCAGCACCAGGTTCAGCACCGTCATCACGATGCCCAGCACCATGGGGGTGCGCGCGTCGCCGGCCGAGCGCAGCGCCCCGCCCAGCATGAAGAAGACGAGCAGACCGCCGCTGAACAGGAACATCACCCGCAGGAAGGGGAGCGCCTCGGCCTTCACGGCGGGAGCGGCGTTGACCAGCTCCAGCAGCCAGGGCGAGAGCGCGTAGCCGGCGGGCGCCATCACCAGGAAGGAGATCCCGATGGCGGTGAGGAACGCCTGGTAGACGGTGCGGTCCACCCTCTCCTCCTCGTTCGCCCCGGCGAAGCGCGCCACCAGCACGCTCATCCCGGTGAACAGCGAGCTGATGAAGACGATCACCACCAGGAAGATCTGCCACGACACGCCGATGGCGGCGTTCCCCGTGAAGCCCACCATGTGGCCGACCATGACGTGGTCCACGATCCCCTGCAGCCCGCCGATGACGTTGGTGAGCATGGTGGGCCAGGCGAGCTTCCACACCGCGCGGCGCAGCGGCCCCTCGACGATGGCGCGGTCGTAGCGCCCCGGTGTGGGCGGGGAGGGGACGGGCTGCCCCGGGGCGGGTGCGGTCGGGCTGGCGGATCGGGTCAACGGAGGGGGCTCCCGGGTGGGGGTCGCGTCGGCGGTGCGGCGTCTCATGAACGGATGCACGGCCGCGTCCGTTCCACAAGGGGGCGGCACCACCGGGCCGCCGCGGGGCGCCTCAGGTACCGGGTGCCTCCCTGCGGAACTCCAGCGCGGTGGCGCGGGTCCGGCCCCCCGCGGCCACCTCGGTCACCAGCAGGGTGCGCTCGTCCAGGAGCTGCGCGCCCGCCGAGCCGAAGGCGGTCCCCGCACCCGCGGTGAAGCGCACCGCCGCGCCGTCGCGGTCGTAGCGCCCCTCGGCGCGGTGCACCACCGCGGGCCGCACCGTGGCCCCGCAGACCTCCTGCGTGGTGCCGCTGAAGGTGAAGCCGCCCTCCTCCAGCGCCAGGGTGCCCTGCACCGCCCGCACCTCGCACCCGCCCCGGCGCTCCACCGGGGCCGGGAGCGTGGAGCCGCCCACCTGCACCAGGCGGTAGACGCCCTGGATCCCCGCCTCGGGGCGGGGCTGGCGCGCCACCTCGTCGGGGAGCGGCGGGGCGGGCGCGTCCACGGCGGGGACGGGGGTGGTCGCGGGGCCCGGCTCCACGGAGACGCCGGAGCACCCGGCGATCAGCGCGGCGGCGGCCAGGGCGAGCGGCGCGCGTGGGAGCGTGGTCATGGCGGTGCGGGGCCGGGGTGGAGCGCGGCGGGCCGGGTGCCCGCGCGGCCGGGGACGGGGATGCAGCGGCCGTGCCGCGGCCCTCCCGCCGGGGGCGCCGGCGGTGTATCTTTTTTCTCCCCAACGAGTAGCCTCCCCGTCCCCGGCCCCCCCATGCTCGGCTTCCGGCGCGTCCGCGTCCCCGCCATCGCCATCGCCCCCTCCCCCGCGGAGGCGTCGCTGGCCGCCGCCACCGGCCCCTGCGCCAACTGCGGCGACGCCTCGCCCGGGCGCTTCTGCCCGAGCTGCGGCCAGGAGCGGCGCACCCGGCTGGTGTCGCTCCGCGAGATGGCGGTGGACTTCCTGGACGACCAGCTCGCGCTCAACTCGCGGCTCCCGCGCACGGCGCTCTTCCTGCTGGTCCGGCCGGGGTTCCTGACGGCGGAGTACCTGCGGGGGCGCATCGCCCGCTACATCCGCCCGCTGCGCCTGTACCTGGGGGCGAGCGTGCTCTTCTTCCTCCTCCTCTCGCTGCTGGACAGCGGGTGGCTAGACGCGGGGGCGGCGGACGGCGGCGGGGTGCGGGTGGCGGTGGAGGGCGACACCATCCCGCTGGTGAGCGCGCTGGCGGGGTCCCCGGCAGCCGGCGCGGCCCGGCCCTGGGAGGTGGACGGCTCGTGGGTGGACAGCCTGGACGTTCGCACCGCCGTCCCCGCCCTGGACGGGCTCCTGGAGGAGAAGCGGGCGCACTTCCGCCGAATGACCCCGGGCGAGGCGTTCCGCGAGGTGATGGGACAGTTCCGGGAGCACGTCCCCACCATGATGTTCCTCCTCCTCCCGGTCTTCGCGCTCCTCCTGAAGCTGCTGTACGCGCGGCGGGGGCGACTGTACGTGGAGCACTTCGTCTTCGCGCTGCACCTGCACGCCTTCGCCTTCGCGGCGTTCACGGTGATGCTCCTGGCCCGCCACCCCACCGTCGCCGGGGTGCTGACGCTCTGGGTGCTGCTCTACACCTTCCTGGCGATGCGGCGGGTGTACGGGCAGGGGTGGATGCGTACGGGGGTCAAGTACCTGGTGCTGGGGTGGAGCTACTCCATCGTCCTCACCCTTGCGCTGGCGGTGACCGCCGTCGTCACGCTGCTGCTGGTGTGACCCGGGAACGGGGTTGAACGGCTCCTGAACTGCGGGGGTGGGCGTGCCCCTCGCTGGCGCTCGGGTCGGGCTGCGGCTCCGTAGGCCGGCAAACAACGCCGGCCAACGGAGGCGAGCCCCGCAAACTGCGCGGGTCTCGCCGCTTCGCGCTCGCATCCCTCACGCGGGCGCCCAGTCGAGGCAGGCTTTTCTCCCCCTCCCCCTTGCGGGGAGGGGGCCGGGGGGAGGGGGTCGCCGTTGCCGTGCTCCCCTCACCCCGGCTCCCCCTCCACCGCCTCCCGCAGGGGGCGGATCCCCCGCTCCAGGTCGGCCTCCGCCTCCCTCGCCTCCGGCTTGCGGTCGCTGAAGTACCGTACCGCCTCCACCCCCAGCGCGCAGGTGGTGGCCCACACGAACCCCGCCAGGTAGCCGGCCAGCACGTCCGAGGGGTAGTGCACGGCAAGGTACAGCCGCGAGAAGCCGATCCCCAGCACCAGCACGGCGGCCCCCGCCAGCGTCCAGCGCCTCATCCGGGGGGTCGGCTCCAGGCGCGCCACCAGGTACGCCAGCGTGCCGTAGATCACCACCGAGGTGAGCGCGTGCCCGGAGGGGAAGGAGCCGCTGGTGGGGAACCCCACCTCGTAGCCCAGCAGCACCAGGTCGCCCTCGACCAGCGCGGGGCGGGGGCGGCCGAACGCCTCCTTGAGCAGCCGGTTGAGCACCCGCCCGCCCAGCAGCGAGATCCAGAGCAGCGCCAGCGAGTACGGGTGCCGCGACCTCCAGAAGTACAGCGTCCCCGCGCCGATCACCACCCAGGCCGCGGCGCCCGAGCCGAGCGCCGCCCCCATCAGCGCCAGCGCGTCCAGCCAGGGCGCCTTCCACCCCTGGAGGCCGCGGACCACCGCCTCGTCGAAGCGCTGCGTGGCGCCCCCGGCCATCCGGGTCGCCAGCAGCGCGAACAGGCCGATCGCCGCCGCGGAGAGCGCCAGCCCGGCCACCAGGAAGAGCCCCACCGCCGCGTAGAAGCCGCGCACGTGCCCGCGGATCCACCTCAGCGTCGCGTACACGGCGTCCATGAGCGGGTGCTCGAGGACCCCGCGGCGCGACCCGGCGCGGCGCTCGGGCCCGGCGAAGGGGTCGGGGCGCGTCATGGGCCACCCGCGGAGCAGGTTCCGTTCCCCGGCGGAGCGTCGTATTATCCGCGGAACTCGTCTTGCGTACGGCCGGACCGAACGGAAAAGGAGACGACCCTCTGCGGATGCGGACCCACACCCCCCTCATCGTCGGCGCGGCCCTGCTGGCCGCCTGCGGGCCCCTGGCGGCGCAGGCGACGGCGCGCCGCGCGCCCGATTCCGCGACGGTGGTCGCCGGGGAGCGCTACGCCGCCGGGCGGCTGCAGCGCCTGGTGCTGGGCGAGGACTACCGGGGGCTGTGGACCACGCCGGTGCGGGTGCCGGTGCTGGACCTGGCACGCTTCGCAGGGGGGCTCACCCCCCTGCGCACCGGGGGGAACGTGCAGACCATGGCGCTCCGCTTCCAGGGCGCCGACGGCCGGGAGTACAACTTCCGCTCGGTGGACAAGGAGCTGACCCCCGCCCTCCCGTCCTACGCGCAGGAGACCGTGCTGGACTGGCTGCGCCAGGACCAGACCAGCGCCCAGCACCCCGCCGCCCCCGTGGTGGCGACCGCGCTCCTGGAGGCCGTGGGCGTCCTCCACCCCGGCCCCCGCCTGGTGGTGCTCCCGGACGACCCGCGCCTGGGGCAGTTCCGTGCCGACTACGCCGGGCTGCTGGGGACCATCGAGGTGCACGCCGACGAGGGGGAGGGGGACCGCCGCCTCTTCGCCGGGGCGGTGGAGGTGGACGGGAGCGAGGACGTGCTGGAGGAGGTGGAGGACTCGCCCCGCGACCGCATCGACGCGCGCGCCTTCCTCAAGGCGCGGCTGATGGACGTGTTCCTGGGCGACTGGGACCGCCACGAGGGGCAGTGGCGCTGGGCCCGCTACGACAGCGCCGGCATCCGCCGCTGGGTCGCCGTCCCCGAGGACCGCGACTACGCCTTCGTGCGCCACGACGGGCTCCTGCTGGACCTGGCGCGGGAGGCGGTCACCCCGCGCGTGATCCGCTTCGGCGACGAGTACTCCGACCTGCTGGCGATGATGGCGAACTCCGAGGAGTTCACCCGCCGCCTGCTGGCCGGCGTCGCCCGCCCCACCTGGGACTCGGTGGTGGCGGAGCTTCAGGCCGGCCTCACCTACGAGGCCATCGACCGCGCGGTCGCCGCCATGCCCCCCGAGTACCGCGCCGGCGGCGGCGACCGGCTGGCGCGCACGCTCCGCGCCCGGCGCGACCGCCTCCCCGAGATGGCGCGCGACTTCTACCGGCTGATCGCGCACACCCCGTCCGTGCACGCCACCGACCAGGCCGACCGTGCCGAGGTGGAGCGCGACGCCGACGGGAGCGTGACCGTGCGCCTCTTCCCGGCGGAGGGTCCGCTGGCGCGGCGCGGGCCGTACCTCGAGCGCCGCTTCCTGCCCGGCGAGACCTACGAGGTGCGCATCTTCCTGCACGGCGGCGACGACGCCGCGCTCGTGACCGGCGGCGCCCGCGGCGGGATCCCGGTGCGCATCGTGGGCGGCGGCGGCGACGACGTGCTGGAGGACCGCGGGCGCGCCCGCACCGCCTTCTACGACGACCGGGGGGAGAACCGCTTCGTCCGCGGCCCGCGCACCTCCGTGGACACCCGACCCTACGAGCCGCCGGAGCGGGAGCAGAGCCTGCTCCCCGACTCCCGTCCGGACTGGGGCGAGTCCCTGTCCATCTTCACCCCCGCGGTCGACTGGGTGCCCTTCGCGGGGCTGGCGGTGGGGGGCGGCCCGGTGTGGACGCGCGCCGGCTTCCGGCACCACCCCTACGTGCACCGCTACGGCCTCCGCGGCTGGTGGGCGCCCGGCGAAGGGCGCTTCGCCGGGGAGTTCCGGGGCGACTTCCGGCGCGAGGCGTCTCCGCGGCACCTGACGGTGCTCGCCCGCGCCTCCAACCTGGACGCGGTGCGCTTCGGCGGCTTCGGGAACGACGCCCCGGAGGTGCAGGGCGGCGGGGAGGTGGTGTGGCTGGATCGCTTCGCGCTGGAGCCGCGCTGGCACGTCCCCGTCTCGCCGCGCGCCGGCTGGGCGCTGGGGCCCACGCTCCGCTACACCGAGCCCGACGACCCGGCCGTCGACGGCCCGCTCCTTCGGCTGCGCCCCCGCGGCACGGAGGGGGGCGGCGAGGTGGGCGGGGCGGCGGAGGCGTGGCTGGACACCCGCGACGACCGCGTCTTCCCGCGGCGGGGGGTGCGCGCCGCTGCGGAGGCCGCCGCCTACCCCGCGGCGTGGGACGTGGACGAGGCGTTCGCCCGGACGCGCGCGTCGGCCTCCACCTACCTGTCCCCGGGCGCGGCCGGGCCGGTGCTGGCGCTGCGGGCGGGGGGAGAGGCGGCGCTGGGCGGGTACCCGTTCTGGGACGCGGCCTTCCTGGGGGGATCGCGCACGCTGCGCGGCTACGACCACTCGCGCTTCGCCGGCGACGCGCTGGTGCACGGCAGCGCCGAGCTGCGGGTGCCGCTCCTCCCCGCGGAGATCGTGGTGCACGGCCGCCTGGGGGCGTCGCTCCTGGCCGACGCCGGGCGGGTCTTCCTGGACGGCGAGTCGCCGGGGGGATGGCACACCGCTGTGGGGGGGGGCGTCTGGTTCGCCACGCCGGTGGGGGCCGTCACGCTGACCTACGCGCACGGCGACGCGGGGCACCTCTACCTGAAGCTGGGGATGCCTTTCTGAAGCACAGTGGAGCCGGAAGCACGGAGGGGAGCCGCGTCCCGCACGGGACGCGGC
>DATABU010000574.1:0-4671 GCA_036259415.1 Longimicrobiaceae bacterium | reverse complement strand
CCTGCGCGGCCGGTGGGGTGGGCGCGGGGGCGGGTGCCGGGGGGGGCGCCGCGGTGGCGCACCCCGCCGCCAGCAGCGCCAGCAGCGTGGTCGGGAGCTTCATCCTTCGGGTCTCCAGGGGGTTCTCGAATCTCGCGGGGTGGGGATCGGGAGAAGCCACAATAGTGCGGCGCGGCCGGAAATGTTCCGGCGCTTCCCCCAGCCGCCGGGCCGCCCCATCTTGGGGCCGGCGCCGCCCCGGCGCCCCGACCCGAGCGACCCGAGAGCACGATGATCCGGCCCGTCGACATCTACCGCCAGCACTCCCCGCCCGACCCGGCGACCCCGCGCCCCGTGCGCCTCTCGCAGGTGACCTTCGCCGATCTGGCCGAGCCGCACAGCATGAACGTGGCGGGGACGCTGTTCGGCGGCACCATCCTGGGGTTCATCGACCGCGCGGCGGCCTTCTGCGCCATGAAGCACGCCGGGCGCCCGGTGGTCACCAAGAGCATGGACACGGTGGAGTTCAACCAGCCCATCTACATCGGCGAGCTGGTGGTGGCCATGGCGTCGGTGAACTTCGCCGGCACCACCAGCATGGAGGTGGGGATCAAGGTGCTGGCCCAGAACCCCATCACCGGCGAGGAGCGGCACACCAACACCTGCTACGCCACCTTCGTCGCGCTGGACGAGGGCGGCCGCCCCACGCGCATCCCCCGGGTGCTCCCCGAAACCGACGAGGAGCGGCGCCGCTACGAGGCCGGGAAGCGCCGCCGCGAGGAGCGCCTGGCCCGCCGCCGGCACGTGGCGGGGTGACCCCCCGGGCCGGGTGGAACATCCCCGGCGGGCGGCGGTACGAGCCCGTGTCCCCGATGCCGCGCCGCCCCCGCGGAGCTAGCTTGACGGGGTGCAGGAGGCGCACTATACTCTGCGCCCCCCGCCCCCTCGGCGGGGCCGAGAAACCCCAGCCGACCGCGACCGAGCATGCGCGCAGCCGCACCGAGCCAGCCGAACCGCCGCCCCTCCGGGGCGTGCCTCGGCGCGCCCGCCGCGGACGAGGCGGTCCGGCGGAAGGCGGCACGACGGGAGTAGGAGCGCCCCCGGCGCACCCTCGCTCCCGCCCGGCCGCACCGATGCGCCGGGCGGTCGTTTTTTTCGGCAGAAGTCTTGCAGCATCGCGTACCACGGCCCGCCGGCTCCCGGGGGCCATCACGCAGGATCCGTTTTACGGAACGAAGACCAACATGGCTACGGCAGCACGCAAGACACGGCGGCGGAAGCGGCAGGCCCCCTCGCTCGACGCGGGGTTCGGGGTCGCCGCGGAAGACCAGTCGAGCCTGGACCAATATCTGAAGGAGGTCAGCACGCACAGCCTGCTGACCCCCCCGCAGGAGATCGAGCTCGGGCGGCGCGCGCAGACCGGCGACGAGGACGCCATCCAGGAGCTGGTGCGCGCCAACCTCCGCTTCGTGATCTCCGTCGCGAAGAAGTACCAGAACCGCGGCGTCTCCCTCTCGGACCTGATCCAGGAGGGGAACGTCGGGCTGGTGACCGCCGCGCGGAAGTTCGACCCGGACCAGGGGGTGAAGTTCATCTCCTACGCGGTGTGGTGGATCCGCCAGGCCATCCTGTCGGCGCTCGCCAACCAGGGGCGCGCCGTGCGGGTGCCGCTGAACCGGGCCTCGGACCTGGCCAAGATCTTCCGCGAGCGGGAGCGCCTCAAGCAGGAGCTGCGGCGCGACCCCACCCCGCAGGAGCTCTCCGAGGCCACCGGGCTGTCGCCGGAGATCGTGGAGAGCCTGCAGACGCTGAACGCCGCGGAGATCCGCCTGGACGCCCCCATCGGCGACTCCGAGGACTCGCAGCTCATGGAGCGCTTCATCTCCGACGAGGCCATCGTCACCGAGGACGAGGTGGAGGAGCGGCTCCTCAGCGAGCGCATCGACCGGGCGCTGGGAACGCTGCAGCCCCGCGACGCCAAGGTCCTCAAGCTGTACTTCGGGCTGGAGGGCGGGCGCGAGCACACCCTGGAGGAGATCGGCGACATCCTGGGGGTGACGCGGGAGCGCATCCGCCAGCTCCGCGACCGCGCGCTGAAGCGCCTGCGCGAGGGCGAGATGGGGGAGGCGCTGGCCTCGTTCGCCGCGGCATGACCGGCACCGGGACCCATTCCCCCCGAGCACCTTCCCCCCGGGGAGGGTGCTCTTTGCTTGCCCCTCCCCCGGGGGCGGCCGCATGATCGGCACGGTGCTGCGGGCGCAGGGCGGGAGCTACGAAGTGGAGACGGAGCGGGGGACGGTGGAGGCCGCGCTGCGGGGGAAGCTCAAGCGCGACGAGCGCTCCGGCGAGCGGGTGGTGGTGGGCGACCGGGTGGAGGTGGAGCCGGCCGGCGCCGGGTGGACCATCGAGCGGGTGCACCCCCGGCGCACCGCCCTGGTCCGCCGCGCGCCGGGGAAGGCACCCCGCGCCAAGACCATCGTCGCCAACGTGGACCAGGTGGTGATCGTCTTCGCGGTGGCGCACCCCTCGCCCCACCTGCGGATGCTGGACCGCTTCCTGGTGATCTGCGAGTCCAGCGGGCTGGACCCCCTGATCGTCGCCAACAAGACCGACGTCCTGGGCCCCGAGGCCGCCCGCGAGCTCTTCCGGCCCTACGAGCGGGCCGGGTACCCGGTGCTCTACACCGCGGCCCGCGAGGGCCGGGGGGTGGACGCGCTCCGCGACGCCATCTGCGGGCGCACCTCCGCGCTCACCGGCCCCTCGGGGGTGGGGAAGTCCAGCCTGCTCAACGCGGTGCAGCCCGGGCTGGGGCTGCGCGTGGCCGCCGTGAGCCAGGCGGTGGACAAGGGGCGGCACACCACGGTGACCGCGCAGCTCATCCCGCTGGAGTGCGGCGGCTACGTGGCCGACACTCCCGGGCTGAGGGAGCTGGGGCTCTGGGGCGTGGACACGGAGGAGCTGGACGGCTACTTTCCCGAGCTCCGCCCCTACCTCGGCACCTGCCGCTACGCCAACTCGTGCACCCACACCCACGAGCCGGGGTGCGCCGTGCGCGCCGCCGTGGAGGCGGGCGAGGTGGACGCCGGGCGCTACGAGAGCTACCGGCGGATGGTGCGGGGCGAGGACGAGGAGGTGTGACGCGGCGGCCCGTCCGCTCGTCCTGGCGTACGCCACAGCATTCGAGTGGGGTTCCGTGGGCCCCGTACAGCTCCCGCGTAGGGCACACCCGTCGCGAGGCGGGGTCGCAAAGCCAGGAGTCTCTCCGAGACCGTCCAGCTGTCCCGGAAACGGGTTAGACGGGAGAAGCGATGCCGGGAACCACCCGGCGGCAACTTCTTTCTCCGGAGGAACCATGCACGCACCCAGCCGCAGCACCGTCCTCCCCCTCCTCGCCGGGGCCCTGCTCCTGGGGGCGTGCGAGGGATCCACCGGTTCGCTGGAGCCCGGCGAGGCCCGCCTCACCGTCCAGCTCACCGACGCCCCCGGCGACCTCGCCGAGGCGCAGGTGAAGATCAGCAGGATCGTCCTCCAGGGCGCCGAGGGTGGGGACAGCACCTCGGCCCGCCAGGAGTTCGCGGTGGACGCGGGCGGCTGGATCGACCTGCTGGACCTCGCCGGCGGCAAGCTCCAGGAGCTGGTGGGCGGCGCCGCCGTGCAGCCCGGCACCTACAGCCAGCTGCGCCTGGTGATCGACGACGCCTACGTGGTCACCACCGACGACCGCGTCTTCGCCACCACCGGCGCCGAGCTCCCCGCCGGCATCACCGCCGACGGCGAGCTGAAGTGCCCGAGCTGCAGCCAGAGCGGCTTCAAGGTCAAGTTCCCGGGCGGGATCCAGGTGCAGGACGCCACCACGCTGGTGGTGGACTTCGACGTCAACCAGAGCTTCGGCCACGAGGCGGGCAAGTCCGGGAAGTACGTCCTCAAGCCGGTGCTGATCGGCGCCCGCAAGCCGGGCGGCACGCCGCTGGGGAGCATCTCCGGCACCGTGGCGCTGGCCCAGGGGGTGACGGTCCCCGCCTGCGGCGGCGCGGCCACGCTGGACCTCACCCGCTTCGTCCCCACCGCCACCGCGGGGGCCACCGTGAAGACGGGGAGCGCGCAGGCCGGCGGCGCCTACGTCATCGGCTCGGTGCCGGCGGGGAGCTACACGCTGGGCGTGGACCCGGTGGGCTTCGCCAACGGCGACACCCTGACCTTCACCGCGGCCGCCACCCCGGCGAGCGTGGCGGTGAGCGACGGCGCCACGGCGTCGGCCGACTACAGCGTGACCGCGGCGAGCTGCAAGGTCGGGAGCTGAGCCGGCGGGGAGCAGGGAAGGGGGCCGCCCGCGGGCGGCCCTTTTTTCTTGCCAGGATTGTTCAGAAACGGGCGTGTCGCTAGCTTGACCTGCCGCCAGGGGAGCGCCGGCGCCGCCCGAACGTGCGGCGCCGGACCCCAAACGATCCCCCTCCGCCTCTCCATGGATCTCCTGGACGTCGCGGTCCACCTCCACGACAGCGAGACCCCCTCGGCCGCGTTCCGCTCGGCGGCCGAGCGGCTGCGCGCCGCGCTCCCGCTCCGCTGCGCGGCGTGGGTCGATCCGGAGGGCGCCGTCCGGGAGCGGTGGCCGGCGGAAGAGGGGCCGCGCGAAGGGCTGCTGGCCGCGGCGCGGGGGGGGGGGGGGGGGGGGGGGGGGGGGGGGGGGGGGGG
>DATABU010000573.1:0-3882 GCA_036259415.1 Longimicrobiaceae bacterium | reverse complement strand
GCCGGCTGGGCGGGCCCGCCTCGCCCGGGGGCTCGGGGCGGCGCTGCTCGCGCCGGCGCTCCTCGCCGGGTGCGTCAGCGAGGACACCGAGCAGCAGCTGGGCGACCGGGTTGCGGCCCAGGTGAACGCCACGCTCCCGCTGGTGCGCGACCGGGCGCTGAACCTGTACGTGAACCGGCTGGGGCGGCTGATCGCCCGCAACAGCGACCGCCCGGACGTCCCCTACCGCTTCTACATCGTCGACAGCCCCGCCGTGAACGCCTTCGCGCTCCCCGGCGGGCACGTGTACGTGAACCGGGGCCTCATCGAGCGGACGGACAACGTCGCGGAGCTCTCCGCGGTGCTCGCGCACGAGGTCGGGCACGTGGCCGCCCGGCACGGGGCCCGCACGCTGGAGCGCCAGCTCCGCACCGGGTCCATGAGCTCCATCCTCTACCGGGTGATCCTGGGCGGCGAGCCGGAGATCCTGGACCAGACCGCGCTGCGGATGGGGCCGGCGCTGTGGACGGCGTCGCACTCGCGCAAGGCGGAGATCGAGGCGGACCGGCTGGCGGTGGAGTACCTGATCGACTCGGGGGTGGACCCGCGGGGGATCCTCTCCTTCCTCAACGGGCTCCTGCGCGAGGAGGCCGGCAGCACGCGCGCGAGCCCGGCGACCGCCTGGTTCTCCACGCACCCCATGACCCGGGAGCGCATCGACCGGACGCGGCGCGACATCCGCAGGGAGCTCCCGGACGCCCCTCCCGGGCTGGCGAAGGACATCGCATCTTATCCGGCGTTCCTGGAGCGCGTCCGCGAGCTCCCGCCTTCGCCCGTGCCGTACCCGGTGCCGCACCCGTGAGGCCGAGGCCGGTTGGAAGGGCGTTGAACAGCTTGGTCGGGCGTGCCCCTCGCTGGCGCTCGGGTTGGGCTGCGGCTCCGTAGGGCGGGATACTACTCCGGCCAACGGAGGCGAGCCCCGCAAACTGCGCGGGTCTCGCCGCTTCGCGCTCGCATCCCTCACGCGGGCGCCCAGCCGGGGCAAGCTGTTCTCCCCCTCCCCCTTGCGGGGAGGGGGCCGGGGGGAGGGGGTCACCGTCGCCCCAGCGTCCAGCAAGCCGGGTGAGGGCCCGCTCCCGTTCAATCCACACGGAACTCTCATGCCCCGTCCGCTTCCGGTCGTCCTCTCCATCGCCGGCTCCGACTCCGGGGGCGGCGCGGGGATCCAGGCCGACCTCAAGACCTTCCACGCCTTCGGCGCCTTCGGGACCACGGCGGTTACCGCGGTCACCGTGCAGAACACGCGCGGCGTGAGCGGCGTGCACCCGATTCCCACCGACGTGGTCCGCGCGCAGGTGCGCGCCGTGGCGGAGGACCTGCCCCCGGCCGCCTGCAAGACGGGGATGCTGGCGACCGCGGAGCTGGTGCGGGCGGTGGCGGAGGAGATACGCGACCGCGCGCTTCCGGGCTACGTCCTGGACCCGGTGATGGTCGCCACCAGCGGCGACCGGCTGCTCGACGCCGACGCGGAGCAGACCGTCGCCTCGGAGCTCCTCCCCCTGGCGGCGCTGGTCACCCCCAACCTGGACGAGGCCGCGATCCTGGCCGGGTTCCCGGTGGAGGACCCCGCCGCCATGCGCCGCGCCGCGGAGGCGCTGGTGGAGCGCGGCGCCCGCGCCGCCCTGCTCAAGGGCGGGCACCTGCGCGCCGGCGACCTGGTGGACGTGCTCTTCGACGGCCGCGAGTGGCACGAGTGGCGCCGCCCCAGGCTGCACACCACCAGCACCCACGGCACCGGCTGCACCCTGTCGGCGGCGGTGGCCGCGGGGCTGGCCCACGGGCGCCCGCTGCGGACCGCTGTGGAGGACGCGCTGGACTACGTGCAGCGCGCCATCCGCGAGGCGCCGGGGCTGGGGAGCGGGCACGGGCCGCTCGACCATACCGTGCCCGCCCCACCCCGCTAGGTCGCCGCCTCGGAGGGGAGGTTCAGCCCCGCCACCCGCGGGAGCACCCCGCGCACCAGCGCCGCCAGCTGGTCGCGCACCGCGGCCCCCGTCTCCATCACCTCGTCGTGCGACAGCTTCCGGCCGCCCAGCCCGGCGGCCAGGTTGGTGATGGAGGAGATGCCGAGCACCCGCACCCCCAGCGCGCGGGCCACCAGCACCTCGGGGACGGTGGACATCCCCACGGCGTCGGCGCCCAGGCGGGCGAGCATGCGGATCTCCGCGGGGGTCTCGTAGCTGGGGCCCAGGAGCGCCGCGTAGACGCCCTGCACCAGGGGGATCCCCAGCTCCAGCGCCGTCTCCTCGGCGGCGCGGCGGAAGCCGGCGTCGTACGGGTCCGACATGTCGGGGAAGCGCTCCTCGCCCGGGACCACGGCGCCGATCAGCGGGTTGCGCCACATGAAGTTCAGGTGGTCGGCGATCAGCATCAGGTCGCCCGGGCGGAAGCCGGGGCGGATCCCCCCCGCCGCGTTCGTCACCAGCAGCGTCCCGGCGCCCAGCGCGGCCAGGGCCCGCACCGGGAGCGCCACCGCCTCCGGCCCCCATCCCTCGTACAGGTGGAAGCGCCCCTGCATGGCGGCCACCTCCACCCCCTCCAGCCGCCCCGCCACCAGCGCGCCGGCGTGCCCCGCCAGCTCCTGCGCCCGGCGCGGGAAGCCGGGGATCGCCGCGAAGGGGATGCGGACCGCGTCCTCGATCTCGTCCGCCAGCCCGCCCAGCCCGGAGCCGAGCACCAGCGTCGCGTGCGGGGCGCGGGTGAAGCGCTCGCGCAGGAAGGCGACCGTCTCGCCGAGGTGCGGGGGTGGCTGCATGGACGTGCCCGGGGTGCGGAAGTGCGGGTCTGCGGGGTGGGGAGATATAGCCGCCGGGGCCGGGGAGAGTCAACCGCGCGGGGCCGGCGGGCGGTGTCAGACGCTGCCGTCAATTTGGCTCCCGGAGCCGCGCCGCCCTGTCGAAATAGCAGGAAAAGCGGGCCCCTGGGTGGCACATGGGTTGCACCCCCGACACACCAGTTTCCGCCCCGCCGATCTGCCGGGACGGTACGATCCGTCGCGGGGCGACCCGTGATCCTGACGTCGGAAACAATCCAGATAGAGCAAGGAGAACCCATGGCGAAAGTGATCGGTATCGACCTGGGGACCACCAACTCCGTCGTGGCGGTGATGGAGGGCGGCGACCCCGTCGTCATCCCCAACGCCGAGGGCGGACGCACCACCCCGTCGGTGGTGGCGTTCACCAAGGACGGGGAGCGGCTGGTGGGCCAGGTGGCGCGCCACCAGGCCATCACCAACCCCAGGAACACGATCTTCTCCATCAAGCGCTTCATGGGACGCAAGGAGTCCGAGGTGCAGCAGGAGGAGAAGATGGTGCCGTACGAGGTGGTGAGCGGCGCCAACGGGCTGGCCACGGTCAAGGTCCCCAACGCGGACAAGTCCTACTCGCCCCCCGAGATCTCGGCGATGATCCTGCAGAAGATGAAGCAGACCGCCGAAGACTACCTGGGGCAGACGGTCACCCAGGCGGTCATCACCGTCCCCGCGTACTTCAACGACGCCCAGCGGCAGGCCACCAAGGACGCCGGCAAGATCGCCGGGCTGGAGGTGCTGCGCATCATCAACGAGCCCACCGCGGCGGCGCTGGCGTACGGGCTGGACAAGAAGAAGGACGAGAAGATCGCCGTCTACGACCTGGGCGGCGGCACCTACGACATCTCCATCCTGGAGCTGGGCGAGGGCGTCTTCGAGGTCAAGGCCACCAACGGCGACACCCACCTGGGCGGCGACGACTTCGACCAGCGGGTGATCGACTGGCTGGTGGAGGAGTTCAAGAAGGACCAGGGGATCGACCTCTCCAAGGACGCCATGGCGCTGCAGCGCCTGAAGGAGGCGGCGGAGAAGGC
>DATABU010000572.1:0-4366 GCA_036259415.1 Longimicrobiaceae bacterium | reverse complement strand
CGCGGACGCGGAGGCCCTGGCGGACGAGCTGGTGGAGCGCTTCGCCCGCCGGGAGGCGGCGGAGGTGGCGCGGGTGGGGCAGGTGGTGGAGCTGGTGGAGCACGACGGCTGCCAGACGAACTTCCTGCTGGCCTACTTCGGCGAGGCGCGCGACGAGCCGTGCGGCCACTGCACCTGGTGCGAGACCGGCGCGCCCACGCGCTTCCCGCCGCGCCCGGAGCGCGGGCCCGTGGAGCGGGCCGTTGACGTGGCGGCGCTCCGGCGCTTGGCGGAGGAGAACCCGGCGGCGCTGGGGCACCCGCGGCAGCAGGCGCGCTTCCTCTGCGGGCTCAGCAGCCCGGCGCTGACGAAGGCGAAGCTGTCGCGGCACCCGCTGTTCGGGGCGCTGGAGGAACGGGGGTTCGCGGAGGTGCTGGCCTGGTGCGGGGGGGCATCGATGGGCTGAGCGGCCCGGGGCACCGGCGCTTCAGCCGGCTTCCTCCGCGAGCCACGGCGCCACGGCCTCCCCGCTCTCCCGCAGCGCCCGCCGCATGGCCTCGCGCACGCGGGCCTTCCCCTCCGGCGACAGTCCGCGCGTCATCAGCTCGAATGCGTCCGGCTCCGCGTCCACGCCGGCCCGCCGCGTCCGCTCCGTCCAGCGGACGATCTTCTGCAGCGTGGCCGGGTAGGGCTTGCCGCCGTTCAGGAAGCGCCGCAGCCCCTCGTGGCTGGTGCCGACCGCGCCGGCCACCTGCCGCACCGAGGACAGCTCCACCGCCTGCCCCACCTCCCGGCGCAGCGCCGGGAGGTCCGTCCAGGCGCTGCGCTGCCGCCCGCGCTGGGCGGCGAGCTCGGCGCGGAGCTCCCGCACCGTGCGCTCCTCCCACTGGAGACGGTCGTCCAGGAGGGGGCCCGTCGCCGGGCGCGGGGCCGCCGGGGCGGGGAACACGTCGCGGACCGCCGGGGAGCCGGCGCGGGGGAGGACGGAGAGGAGGGGCTGGAAGGACATGGACCGGACCCGCTGGAGGAAGGCTGCGGCGGAGCTGCGGGCGCGGCCCGCAGCGGAGATCTGCCGGGCCCGTGGCATGGGAAGGAACATGCCGGACCGGCGCTCGCGCCGATCTCGTTGTGGCGCAGCGGGTTGCGCCCGGCGGAGCAGGGGGGCGCCCCGCTTCCCGTGTGCGCTCGTGGGAATGGTCGTCCCGGATCTGGACACGAAGACGGCCCCGCCCCGGTGGAGGTGCGGGGCCGCCTGTCGTCCTGCACCGCCTGGGCGCCCGCGTGAGGGATGCGAGCGCGAAGCGGCGAGACCCGCGGGGCTTTTTCCGCGGGGCTCGCCTCCGTTGGGCAGCGTTGTTTGCTGCCCTACGGAGCCGCAGCCCGACCCGAGCGCCAGCGAGGGGCACGCCCTACGCCAGCAGTTCCCCCCGAACGAGGCGGGTCCGGTCTCAGCGCCCCATGCCCGCCGCCCTGAGCCGCTCCCCGGTGAGCGACACGTCGAGCCTGCGCAGCTCGGTCGCGCGGGGGCGCAGGGCCTCCACCACCTCGGCCGGCACCTCGGCGCTGAGGCGGGCGAGCGCCTGCTCGCGGCCCTCCTTCATGCTCTGGAGCAGCTCCGGCGGCGTCTGGCTGACGTCCGCCACCTCCTCGACGGGGGTCAGCGCCTCGGCCAGCGACGAGAGCCTGCCCTTGATGAAGCGGTACCGCTCCTGGTCCACCCCCGCGGCCCGCGCCCCGGCGGCGAGGGTGGACGACTCCGTAGCGGCGGACAGGACCTTCAGCGAGTCCTCCCCCGTCCGGGCGCTCGCCAGCGTCCCCGCCTCCCGGATCGCCTGGATCTCGGCCTCCATGCCGCGCTGCCAGCGGTCGATGTCCGCCGCCGCGAGCGGTGCGGAGGAAGGATCGGCGGACGCCGGGGGCGCGGCCTCCTGCGACGCGGCGTCCACGACCACCGCCTCCTCGGCCGACGCGGAGTCCTCGGCGGACGTGTCGGGGCTCTCCCCGCCGCAGCCGGCGGCGAGCAGCAGGGCGAGAGCGAGCGCGAATCGGGGATTGGACGGGTGCATCCGGGCTCCTTGAGGGCGGACAGGTGACCTGCGAGGCCGCCATTCTATCGGCCCGCGCCGCGGCGGGGCAAGGGCGCACCGCCTCCGTTCAGCCCCCCCCGCGGACCCCGCGCCGTCGCGAGACGATCCACACGGCGAGTGCGGAGAGCAGCGCCAGCGGGAGCCCCAGCATCGCGCCGACGAGCGCGCCGACGCCGAGGCCGTGGAGGAACGCCGGACCGACGCTCCCGGGCGCCGGGGGGTGCGCCTGGCCGCAGCAGGCGAAGACCATCTCGATGGTGCCGAAGAGCAGCCCCACCAGGAGCGTCGAGCCCAGCAGGACCGAGCCGGAGAGGATGGCGGTCGTCCCGCGCCGCATGGGGTCGTCCGGGTGAAGCGGGTGGGCGCCGCTACCGGGGGAGGTCCCTGCGCGGCCCGGAGCTCACGAGTAGGTGTTCGTCACGACCGTGCTCTGCACGATCTTGCCGTCCCGCACCAGGGCGTACCCGGTCTGCTTGCCGAGCTTCTTCCAGGTGTTCGAGGGGTTGGCGAACGCCCACACCTCGTCGCCCTCCTTCGCCTGCGCCTTGAGCTTCTGCCACTCCCTCCGGACCCGGAGGGCGGCCATCTCGGACAGCCCGCGGTGCTCGGCGGTGGGCTGGTTGCCGGCTCGCTGCGTCAGCCATTCCTGGGGGATCTTCATGCGGTGGAGTCGGGTCGAATGGAATGGTGGGTAAGGAAGATGCGCGGGGCACGGCAGGGAACTGTACCGGCCCGGCCGCCCGAATGCAACCCGTATCGGCGCGACGGGAGCGGATGCGCAGCGGCATCACGTCCGCTCCTCCGGGCGCGCCGGGGAGGTCGGCCGCGCAGGCGGAGCGGACGCGCATGCCGCGGGTCCGCTACACGAAGCGGTACAGCTCCACCCTGCCGTTGCCGACCGGGGTGCCCTGGAGGCGGACGGTGTCGCCGCTGCGCAGGCGGTTGAACCGGCTGAGCGTGGTGCTGCCCGGGTTGTACGGGAGCGTCACCGTCACCGTCCCGCCGTACGCCGTCTGCAGCTGGAACCACCCGCGCTGGTGGTCGATCTGCCCCACCCGGCCGGTGAGCTCCTGCACCCCGCCGTTCACCCCGCCCGTGGACTGGCCGGTGCGCTCCTGCACGCTCTGCTGCACGTCGATGCGGCTCGCGTAGGCGTTGCCCCGCGTGTCCTGCCGCACCTGGATGGCGACCACGTCGCCGCGCTCCAGGTTCGTGACCTGGTACTGCCGCTGCTGGTAGACGACCACGGTGTTCTGGTCGTAGAGCAGCGAACCGGTGCGCCCGTCCTGCGTGCGCACCTGGATGAGCTGCCGGCCGGTGTCGAGGCCCTGGATCTCCGCGACGACCTGGTCCTGCTGCCCCCCGGACCCCGGGAGACCGGCGGCGCCGGCGAGGATGTCGCCCAGACCCCCGAGGTTGCCCCCGGCGCAGGCGGAAGCGGCGAGCGCCAGGACGAGCACGGCGGCCCGGCGGCCGAGAAGGAGCAAGCGCATGTTGGGCTCCTGGCAGAGGTTTCGTCCGAGAAGCGGAACGCTCCGCCGGGTCAGGCAAGTCCGGTGCCCGCGCGCTCGTATCCTGTTGGGTCGCAAGCGGATGGAGGGGTCCTGCGGCGGCGTCTCACTCCGTGGCCGCGGCGCTCTCCAGCGTCGCGGCGACGATGCGCCCCACCCCCTCCGCCGGGGCGCGGGCGAGGGCCGGGTGGTCGGCGGGGAGCACGAGCAGCGCGCCGTGGGGGAGCAGCAGCGTCACGCTCGGCGCCGCGGCGATCCCCCGCTCCCCGGCGGGGGAGAGCGGGCGCGCTGGGGCGGCGCCCGGCGGCGTGCGGGGGCCGTCGTCCTCCGCCTGGCGCTCCGCCAGCTCGGCGAGGAGCCCCGCCAGCCCCGCCTCGTCCAGCGAGGCGATCCGCTCCGCCGCGTCGGCCAGGCTGAGGTGGTGCAGGTGGCCCGCCAGCCGCGCCACGGCCGCCTCCAGCACGTGGCGGCGGCCGTAGCGCGCGTTGGGGCCCTCGCCGGCCGGTGCGGAGACGATCCCCTTGCTGCGGTAGTAGCGCACCGTGCGGACGCCGAGGCGGTCCTCCCAGACCCCCGCCGCGACGCCCAGCCGCTCCAGCAGGGCCCGGGCGAGCTCCACCACCCGGTCGATGGGGAGCGCGGGCGCGCGCCCCGGGAGCAGCGCCGCCAGCGCCTCGTCCACGCGGGCGCGCCCGTCCACCGGGGCCACCTCAGGGCCTCGGCGCGGGGCGCGGCGGGACCGGCCGCTCCGGTCCGCCGGGGGGCGGGCGCGCCCCCACCCCCCCCACC
>DATABU010000571.1:0-2008 GCA_036259415.1 Longimicrobiaceae bacterium | reverse complement strand
CTTCGGCGAGGGGGAGGTGCTGCTGGTGGCGGGGTCCTCGCTGACGGTCTACTCCGGGCGGCGGTTCATCTACCGTGCCCGCGACGCGGGCGTGCCCGTCGGCATCGTGAACCTGGGCCCCACCCGCGCCGACGAGGGGGCGGCCGCGAAGGTGGAGGGGCGGCTGGGGAGGGTGCTCCCGCGGCTCGCGGAGGCGCTGCTCGGGAGCGGGTAGCGCCCCCGGGGTCAGCCGCCCCGCCCCCGGCTGGGAGCCTGCGTGAGGGATGCGAGCGCGAAGCGGCGAGACCCACAGTCGTTCCGTGGGGCTCGCCTCCGTTGGGCCGCGTCGTTTGCTGCCCTACGGAGCCGCAGCCCGACCCGAGCGCCAGCGAGGGGCACGCCCAAACCCGCCGTGATCAGCCTGTGTTGCGCAACCCCGCCGAGATCCCGTTGATGGTCGCGGCGATGGCGTAGTTCAGCTCCTCGCTCTCCTCGCCGGCGCGCTTGCGGCGCAGCAGGCTCACCTGCACCAGGCTGAGCGGGTCCACGTACGGGTTGCGCAGCCGGATGGAGCGGGCGAGCACCGGGTTCTCGTCCAGCAGCCGCTCCTGCCCGGTGACCCGCAGCACCATGCGCCGGGTGCGGTCGAACTCCTCCACGATGCGCCCGAAGACGCGGTCGCGGAGCGCGGCGTCCTCCACCAGGTCGGCGTAGCGCCGCGCGATGGAGAGATCGGCCTTGGCCATCCCCATCTCCACGTTGCGGACCAGGTCGTGGAAGAGGGGGAACGCCTCCATCATCTCCCGCAGCAGCGCCTCGCCGCCCTCCTCCTCCGCGAAGGACTCCAGCGCGTGCCCCACCCCGAACCAGCCGGGGAGCACGTGCCGGCTCTGCATCCACCCGAACACCCAGGGGATGGCGCGCAGGTCGTCCAGCCCGCGGGTCTCGCCCCGGCGCGCCGGGCGCGAGCCGATGCGGGCGTGCTCCAGCTCGCCCACCGGGGTGGCCTGCTGGAAGTAGGCGAGCACGTCCGGGTCGTCGGCCACGTGCTCGCGGTAGAAGCCGAACGCCGCGGCCGACATCCCCTCCATCGCCGCCTCCCAGCGCGCCTCCCGCTGCGGGTCGGGCCGGTCCGTGCGGGCGAGGGCGTCCAGCGAGGCGGCCACCATCAGCTCCAGGCTGCGCTCGGCCAGCACCGGGTCGGCGTACTTCCAGCCGAGCACCTCGCCCTGCTCCGTGATCTTGATCTCGCCGTCGAAGGCGCCCGGCGGCTGCGAGGTGATGGCCCGGTGCGTGGGCCCTCCGCCGCGCCCCACGGTGCCGCCCCGCCCGTGGAAGAGGCGCAGCGTCACCCCGCACTCCCGCGCGGCGCGGTGCAGCTCGCGGTGCGCCTTGTAGATCTCCCAGGTGCTGGTGAGCATCCCCCCGTCCTTGTTGCTGTCGGAGTAGCCCAGCATCACCTCCTGCCGCCGTCCCCACGAGTCCAGCAGCCGCGCGTAGTCCTCCCGCGTCCACAGCGCGCGGCAGACGACGGGCGCGTTGCGCAGGTCCTCGATGGACTCGAAGAGCGGCACCGGCATCAGCCCCGGATCGTCCTCCGTCCCCGCCACGCGCACGCCGCTGGTCTCCGCCAGGCGCACCACGGCCAGCACGTCGTCCACGTTGCGCGCGCCGCTGATGACGTACGTCTGGATCGCCTCCGGCGGATAGGTGCGCTTGAGGTCCGCGACGGCGCGCATGGTATCCAGCAGCTTCAGCGTGTCCTCGGACGGCGCATCCGGGAGCGGTGCATCTTCCCCGCCCGCGCCGCCGAACAGCTCGGCCATCGCGCGTTCGTGCACCCGCGCGTGCTGGCGCACGTCCAGCGTGTGCAGGTGAAACCCGAACGTCTCCACCTTGCGCATCAGCGGGCCCAGGAGGAGGCGCGCCGGCCGGTCGCCGCGGTTCTGCACCAGGCTCTCGCGGATCAGCCGCAGGTCGTCGGCAAACGCGGCGGCATCGGGATACGCCTGCGGATGCGCGGGATCGT
>DATABU010000570.1:0-1995 GCA_036259415.1 Longimicrobiaceae bacterium | reverse complement strand
GTCCGCGCCCCCTCGACTGCTTCCGTCCCCCCGCGCCGGCTACGGCTTCGCGTAGACGAAGGTCGCCGGGGCGCCCTCGCCTCCGATGCG
Source organism: Longimicrobiaceae bacterium (assembly GCA_036259415.1). Classification (GTDB taxonomy): domain Bacteria; phylum Gemmatimonadota; class Gemmatimonadetes; order Longimicrobiales; family Longimicrobiaceae; genus JAFAYN01. The sequence continues at coordinate 1,905 of DATABU010000570.1, read as the reverse complement.
CTGCGTCACCGCCAGCGCGCCGTCGGCCTGGAGCTCCGAGCGGAAGGTGAGCCCGGCGAAGAGCGTGGAGGTGAAGACCGGGGTCCCCCACCACATGTCGTACATCACCGTGCCGCGGTCCGTGTAGCTCTGCGTCCCCACCAGCACGCCGTCCTGGTAGGTCTGCACCGTGAGCCGCTGCTCGTACCGGCCCCCGGTGAACGACTGGCGGAGCGCCCCGTCCGTGACCACGCGCCGCACCGTGTGGGTCGCGCCCCGGTCGTCCACGTAGCTGTCGGTGCCGATCAGCGCGGGGAGCGGGAGGCCGGCCGCCCCGGTGAGCCGGCGGGCCTTCTGCCACTCGGGGATGACCACCTTCGCCTGCGCCTGCTTCCCCTCGCTTGTGGCGGTCACGTACACCGTCCCCGACCCGTACACCAGCAGCGTGCCGTCGTCCATCACCCGCAGGCGCGTGGAGTCGCCGCTGGTCCAGGCGACGGGGCGGCCGAGCTCCTGCCCGTTCGCCGCGTAGGTCCGCGCCGACAGCTTCCAGGGCGTGGGCTGCTCCAGCAGGTTCACCTCGCCCGGCGTGACCCGCACGTACGCCACCGAGGGCGGCGGCGGGGGCGGAGCCACCTCCACCCGCGCCTGCCCCTGCTTCCCCTCGCTCGTGGCGGTGACGGTCACCGTCCCCACCCCCGTCGCCACCACGATGCCGTTCTGGGTCACGTAGGCGACGGCCGAGTCGCTGGTCGCCCACTCGACAGTCCGGTCGGCGAGCGGGGTGCGGTCCGCCGCCTGGAGGGTCGCGGAGAGCATCCGGGTCTCCCGGGCCTGCAGGATGATCGTGTCGGGGGAGACCACCACCGACGCCACCGGCTTCGGCCCCTGCTGCCCCCCGGTCCCCGGGGTGGGCCCGACCGGCCCCTCGCCGTCGCAGGCCGCCGCCATCACTAGCAGGGTCAGCACCGCCATCCACCCCGCCCCGCGCTTCCATCCCGTCCGTTGGGTACGCATCCGCTTCTATCCTGGCACTGGAGAGTTGTGAGTTCGCGCCGTTCCGCGCCGCCGCCACGTCCATCGTCCGGCGGCCCGCACCCTGGGCAATCGCGCCGCCTGTTTCCGGCGCGGCGCGCAGCGCGAGCTCCTTCAAGCACTTACACCGCCAGCCCGGGAATCCGGCTCTCCCGCTGCTGTCCTCCGACGGGGACAGCGTGCAGCCCCGCCGTCGGACGTGTGTACCACGCACGTCCCAACGCACGAGGGGGGAGCGGCCCCCGCCGCTCCCCCCTCGGACAAACGAGATCCCTGTCGATCTAGCCGCGAGCACACCCGCCCCCGGCTGGGCGCCCGCGTGAGGGATGCGAGCGCGAAGCGGCGAGACCCGGGGCTGTTTCCGGGGCTCGCCTCCGTTGGGCAGCGTTGTTTGCTGCCCTACGGAGCCGCAGCCCGACCCCCGCGCCAGCGGGGGGCACGCCCGAACCCGAAGCAGTTCAAACCCTACCTCCCCGGCATCGGAAACACCACCAGGCTCTCGTGCCCCTCGTGGTCCACCGCCGCCACGCCGAAGAAGTAGTTGTCGATGATCACGTTCTCCAGCGTGAAGTCCGTCACGTTCCCCACCCAGCGCGAGCGCGTCCACTGCGGCTCCGTGGGCTCGCGCCAGTAGATGCGGTAGCCCGCCAGGTCCGCCGCCTGCACCGGGCGCCAGCGCAGCCGGGTGGAGGGCTGCACCGCGCCCGTGATGACGACGCTGTCCGGGGCCGGCGGCGCCCAGGCCAGCGAGGCCAGCACGGCGGCGTTCAGCGCCGTCATCTTCGCGGCGTAGGGGAAGTCCACCCCCTCGATCACGTCGCCGTAGCGGATCCCGTTCTCCACCCGCAGGTCCTGGTGCTGGCGGGTGTAGTCCTCGTTGGTCTCCATCAG
>DATABU010000569.1:0-5149 GCA_036259415.1 Longimicrobiaceae bacterium | reverse complement strand
GGCGCACACCCGCACCGGGAGCGAGGCGGGGGCCACGGTGCCCATCGGCCGCCCGGTGGAGAACGTGAGCGCCCGCGTGCTGGACCGCGCGGGGGAGCTGGTCCCGGCGGGCGTGGCGGGGGAGCTGTACCTGGGCGGCGTGCAGCTCGCGCGCGGGTACCTGGGCCGGCCCGGCCTCACCGCTGAGCGCTGGGTCCCCGACCCGTTCGCGGACGAGCCCGGCGCACGTCTCTACCGCACCGGCGACCGGGTGCGCTGGCTGGCGGACGGCGCGCTGGAGTACCTGGGGCGCGTGGACCAGCAGGTGAAGATGCGCGGCTTCCGCATTGAGCCGGGCGAGGTGGAGAGCGCGCTGCGCCGCCACCCCGGCGTGCGTGACGCCGCCGTGGTCGTCCGCGGCGAGGGCGGCGACGCGCTCCTGGTGGGGTACTTCGTCCCCGCGGGGGAGCCCGTGGACGCGGCGGAGCTGCGCGGGTGGCTGCGCGCCGGCCTCCCCGAGCACATGGTCCCCGGCGCGCTCGTGGCGCTGGAGGCGCTCCCGCTCACCCCCGGCGGGAAGCTGGACCGCCGCGCCCTCCCCGCGCCCGGCGCCGCGGCCGGCGAGGCGTACGTCGCCCCCCGCACGCCCACCGAGGCCGCGCTGGCGGAGGTGTTCGGGGCGGTCCTGCGCCGCGAGCGGGTGGGGGTGCACGACGGCTTCTTCGAGCTGGGCGGCCACTCGCTCCTCGCCACCCGCGTGGTGTCGCGGGTGCGCGAGACGCTGGGCGTGGAGGTCCCGCTGCGGGCGCTGTTCGAGGCGCCCACGGTGGCCGCGCTCGCCGAGCGGGTCGAGGAGGCGTCGCGCTCGACCGGGCCCGCCGCGGGCCCCATCCCCCGCCGCCCGGACGGCGGCCCGGCGCCGCTGTCGTTCGCGCAGCAGAGGCTCTGGTTCATCCACCGGCTCGACCCGGGGAGCAGCGCCTACAACATGCCGTTCGCGCTGCGCCTCCGCGGCCGGCTGGACGTGCGGGCGCTCCGCCGCAGCCTGCGGGAGATCGTGCGTCGCCACGAGGCGGTGCGCACCTCGCTGGTGGAGACGGGCGGCGAGCCGGTGCAGGTGGTCCTCCCCGCCGGCCCCATCCCCTTCCCCGTGGCGGACCTGGCCGGCCTCCCCGAGGGGCCGCGCCGCGCCGAGGCCGGGCGGCGGATCGCGGAGGAGGGCGGGCGCCCCTTCGACCTGGCCCGCGGGCCGCTGCTGCGTGCGCTGCTGCTGCGCCTGGGGACGGAGGAGTGGGCGCTCTGCTTCACCATGCACCACGTCATCGGCGACGGCTGGAGCACCGGGGTGCTGACGCGCGAGGTGTCCGCTCTCTACGGCGCCTTCTCGCGGGGGGAGCCGTCGCCGCTCCCCGAGCTGCCCATCCAGTACGCCGACTTCGCGGCCTGGCAGCGCGGCTGGCTCACCGGCGAGGTGCTGGACGCGCAGCTCCGCTTCTGGCGCGAGCAGCTCGCCGGGGCGCCCCCCACGCTGGATCTCCCCGCCGACCACCCGCGCCGCGCCCCGCTGGGCGCCACGGAGACGGGGACGCCGTTCACCCTCTCGCCCGAGGCGACGCGGGGGCTGCGCGAGCTGGGCCGCCGGGAGCGCGCCACGCTCTTCATGGCGCTCCTGGCCGGCTGGCAGACGCTGCTGGGGCGCTACGCGGCGACCGACGACGTGGTGGTGGGCAGCCCCATCGCGGGGCGCACGCGCGCCGAGCTGGAGCCGCTCATCGGCTTCTTCGTCAACACCCTGGTCCTGCGCGCCGACCTCGGCGGCGATCCCACCTTCCGCGAGCTGCTGGCGCGGGTGCGCGAGACCACGCTGGGCGCCTTCGCCCACCAGGACCTCCCCTTCGAGCGCCTGGTCGAGGAGCTGGCCCCCGAGCGGAGCCTGCTGCACAACCCGCTCTTCCAGGTCATGTTCGCGCTCCAGAACGTGGAGGGCGGCCGCCTCGCCCTGGGCGACGTGGAGGCGGAGCCGCTGGGCGGCGGCGACGGCGGCGCCAAGTTCGACGTGGGCGTCACGCTGTACGAGGCGGGGGAGCGGATCGTCGGCGGCCTGAACTACCGCACCGACCTCTTCGACGCCTCCACCATCGAGCGGATGGGCGAGCACTTCCGCCTGCTGCTGGAGGGGGCGGTCGCCGACCCGGACCGCCGCATCTCCGAGCTGCGGCTGGTGGGCCCCGCCGAGGCGCGCCGCCTCCTGACGGAGTGGAACCCCGCGCGCAGCTTCCCCGCCGAGCGCCTCGTCCCCGGGCTGATCGCCGACCGCGCCGCCCTGTCCCCCGACGCCCCCGCCGTCTCCGGGGCCGGCGGGACGCTCACCCACGCCGGGCTCCAGCGCCGCTCCGCCCGGCTCGCGGAGGCGCTGCGCCTGCGCGGCGTGGGCCCGGAGGTCCCGGTGGGCGTCTGCCTGGAGCGCGGCCCGGAGCTGCTGGTGGCCGTGCTGGGCGCCTGGAAGGCGGGCGGCGCCTACGTCCCCCTGGACCCGGACTACCCCGCCGACCGCCTGGCCTACGTGCTGGAGGACAGCGGCGCGCGCGTGCTGGTGACCTCGGCGGAGCTGGCGGGGCGGCTGCCGGCGTCCGGGGGGGAGGTCGTCGTTCTCGGCGCGGACGACGGGACCCCCCTCCACCCGGCCCCCTCCCCCGCAAGGGGGGAGGGGGAGAACGGCGCCACCCCCGACAACCTCGCCTACGTCATCTACACCTCCGGCTCCACCGGCCGCCCCAAGGGCGTGCGCGTGTCGCACCGGAACCTGCTCGCCACGCTGGCGGCGGCGCGGGAACGCTACGACTTCCGCCCGGACGACCGGGTGGCGGCGGTGGCGAGCTTCTCCTTCGACATCTGGCTCCTGGAGGCCGTGCTCCCCCTGCTGGCGGGGGCGAGCGTGCGCATCCTGGCGCGCGAGCAGGTGCTCCAGCCGGAGCGGCTCCTCGCCGGGCTGGAGGGGGCGACCTGCCTGCACGCGGTCCCGTCGCTGATGCGGCAGGCCGCCGAGGCACTGCGCTCCTCGGGGCGCGCACTCGCCGGCATGCGGCAGGTGTTCGTGGGCGGCGAGGCCGTCGCCCCCGAGCTGCTGGACGCGCTGCGCGAGGTCTTCCCCGCCGCGACTGTGCGCGTCATCTACGGGCCCACCGAGACCACGGTGATCTGCGCCGACCACCGCTCGGCGGCCGGGGAGGCGCGCCGGCAGTGGATCGGCCGGCCGCTGGGGAACGCGACGCTCTTCGTGCTCGACGGGGGGATGCAGCCGGTGCCGGTCCGGGTGCCGGGGGAGCTGTACATCGGCGGGGCGAGCGTGGCGCGCGACTACCTCGGCCGACCGGAGCTGACGGCCGAGAAGTTCGTCCCCGACCCGTTCGGGCGCGAGCCGGGCGGGCGGCTCTACCGCAGCGGGGACCGGGTGCGCTGGACGGCGGAGGGGGAGCTGGAGTTCCTGGGGCGGACCGACGCGCAGGTGAAGATCCGCGGCTTCCGCATCGAGCCCGGCGAGGTCGAGGCCGTGCTGGCTGAGCACCCGGGTGTGGCGGAGGCCGCGGTGACGGTGCGCGGGGACGCCGGGGGCGACCTGCGCCTGGCGGCGTACGCCGTCCCCGCGGCGGGCGACGGCGCGCCGGACGCCGCGGAGCTGCGGCGCTGGCTCGCGGGGCGCCTCCCCGACTACATGGTCCCCGCCGCCGTGCTGGTGCTGGAGGCGCTCCCCCTCACCCCCAGCGGCAAGCTGGACCGCCGCGCCCTCCCCGCCCCCGCCGAGGGCGGGAGCGCTGAGTCGTACGTCGCCCCGCGCACCCCCGCCGAGGAGGCGGTCGCCCGCATCTTCGCGGACGTGCTGCGGGCCGGGCGGGTGGGGGCGGAGGACGGCTTCTTCGCGCTGGGCGGCCACTCGCTCCTGGCGATGCGGGTGCTCTCGCGGGTGCAGGAGGAGCTGGGGGTGGAGCTGCGCGTGGCGGAGCTGTTCGAGGACCCCACGGTGGCCGGGCTCGCCCGGCGCATCGACGCGGCGCGGCGGGAGGCGGAGATGCGGGAGGAGGCGGCGATCGAGGCGGAGGAGGGGTCCGCCGCCGCCGCGCCCGGGGGGCTGGACGGCCTCTCCCCGGAGCGGCGCCTTCTCCTCCAGCGGAGGCTGATGCAGAGGGCGGCCGCGCAGCGCATCCCCCGGCGGGGCGACGACGGGCCGGCGCCGCTGTCGTTCGCGCAGCAGCGGCTCTGGTTCATCCACCAGCTCGACCCGCGCGGCGCCGCCTACAACATGCCGGTCCCGCTGCGCCTGCGCGGGACGCTGGACGTGGGCGTGCTGCGGCGAGCCGTGTCCGAGGTGGTGCGCCGCCACGAGGCGCTGCGCACCGTCTTCGCAGTTCGCGACGGGGAGACCGTCCAGGTGGTGCGCCCCGCCGGCCCGGTCCCCCTCCCCGTGACGGACCTCGCGGCGCTCCCCGCGGCGCGCCGCGAGGCGGAGGCGCGCCGGCTGGCGGAGGCGGAGTCGCTGCGCCCCTTCGACCTGGAGCGGGGGCCGCTGGTCCGCGCCGTCGTGCTGCGCCTGGCGCCGGACGACCACGCGGCGCTCTTCGACATGCACCACATCGTCAGCGACGGGTGGAGCATGGAGGTGCTGACGCGCGAGGTCGCCATGCTCTACGCGGCCTTCGCCCGGGGCGAGCCTTCGCCGCTCCCCGAGCTGCCCATCCAGTACGCCGACTTCGCGGTCTGGCAGCGCGCGCGGCTCGCCGGCGAGGCGCTGGAGGCGCAGGTGGCCTGGTGGCGGGAGCGGCTGGCCGATGCTCCCCCGCTCCTGGAGGTCCCGACGGACCGGCCGCGCCGGGGCATCCCCGGCCCGCGCGGCGGGCGCCGCCCGGTGGAGCTCCCCCCGGAGACCGGGCGCGGCCTGCGCGAGCTCGCGGCGGCCGAGGGGGCCACGCTCTTCATGACGCTGCTGGCGGCCTGGCAGGCGCTGCTGGCGCGCTGGTCCGGGCAGGACGACGTGAGCGTGGGCACCCCCATCGCGGGGCGCACGCGCGCCGAGCTGGAGCCGCTCATCGGCTTCTTCGTCAACACCCTGGTCCTGCGCGCCGACCTCGGCGGCGACCCCACCTTCCGCGAGCTGCTGGCCCGGGTGCGCGAGACG
>DATABU010000568.1:0-1791 GCA_036259415.1 Longimicrobiaceae bacterium | reverse complement strand
GTTCCGCAGCGCGCCGGGTCAACGTCCCGGTGCCGTCGTGCGCGCCCACTCCGCGGCGGCCGACAGCTCTGGCGGAAGCGGCGATTCGAAGCGCATCGCTTCCCCCGTCCGCGGGTCCTGGAACCGGAGCTCCGACGCGTGCAGAAACTGCCGCTTCACGCGCCGGGCCAGCTCGCCCGCCCAGCGCTGCGCCGGTCCGCTGATGCCGCGCGCGCCGCCGCCGCCATACGCCGCGTCGCCAACGACGGGGTGCCCGATGTGCGCGAGGTGGACGCGGATCTGGTGCGTGCGCCCCGTCTCCAGCTCGGCGCGCACCAGGTCCGCCGCGCGCCAGCGCTCCAGCCGGCGGAAGTGGGTCACCGCGTGGCGGCCGCCCTCCACCACGGCCATGCGCTTGCGCCCGGTCGGGTGCCGGGCGATGGGGGCGTCCACCGTGAGAGTATCGGCAGGGAGGTGCCCCCACGCGAGCGCGAGGTACGCGCGGCGGATGCGGCGGTGCTTCAGGTCGTCGGAGAGGCGGCGGTGGGCCTCGTCGTTCTTGGCGACGATCATCAGCCCCGAGGTGTCCTTGTCCAGCCGGTGCACGATCCCCGGCCGCAGCTCCCCGCCGATGCCGGACAGGTCGCGGACGGAGTGGAGGAGGGCGTTGACCAGCGTCCCGGTGGGGTTCCCGGGGGCGGGGTGCACCACCAGCCCCGCCGGCTTGTCCAGCACCAGCAGGTCCGCGTCCTCGTGCACCACGTCCAGCGGGATCTCCTCGGGGGAGGCGGAGGCGGGCGCGGGCGGCGGAAGCCGCACCACCAGGAGGTCGCCCGGGCGGGGCCGGTCGCGCTTCTTCGGCGCGGCGCCGTTGAGCAGGACGTAGCCCTCCTCGATCAGCGCCGCCGCGCGGGAGCGGGACACGTCCAGCCGGGAGGCGAGCCAGGCGTCCAGCCGCTCGCCGGAGTCCTCCTCCACGAGCAGCTCGCGGCGCTCCTCACCCCCCATCCCTGTCCCGGGCCGCCTGCACGTCCTCGCGCCAGAGGGAGATCGCCAGCAGGACCGCGCCGCAGGTCACGGCGATGTCCGCCACGTTGAACACCGGCCAGCGCAGGTCGCCGAAGCCGATGTCCAGGAAGTCCACCACGCCCTGGTGCGAGCGGATGCGGTCGATCAGGTTCCCGATGGCCCCGCCCGTCACCGACGCCAGGGCGAAGAGCCGCGTGCGGTCCTCGCTGGGGGTGGAGCGGTACCAGAGGAAGAGGCCGATCACCGCCAGCACGGTGAGCACCGTGAAGATCCAGCGCGAGTGCTCGCCCAGGCTGAGCCCGAAGGCCGCCCCGCGGTTGAAGATGTACGTGAGCCGGAAGAAGTCGCCAAGCACCGGCACCGGGTCGTAGAGCCGGAGCGTCCGCTGGACGACGTACTTGGTGATGATGTCCAGCACCAGCACGCCGCCCACCACCCCCGCGTACAGGCCCACCTTTCCCCGCATCGTGGGCTCGGGGAGGATCGTGGGGTGCGGGGTCTCTCTCGTCTCGGTCAACGTGTGGCTCTCCATTCGTTGGCGTCGGTCGTCGTGCTGTGGGGCCGCTCCGGAGCCCGGACGATACGGCCGTCCGGTCTCCTGCGCGGGTCGCGGAGCCTTGCCAAACAGCCGGCAAGTCTCCGCTCCGGCTCCGGGAGCCCCGGGAAACCGCCCCCGGGTCTCCCTCCGCAAAGGATCATATGGGTACGACGGAACTGCGGAACTGCAACGGCTCGGTCTTTCAACCCTCCCCCAGGCTTGGGGAGGGTGGCGGCTCTCAGGCC
>DATABU010000567.1:0-12324 GCA_036259415.1 Longimicrobiaceae bacterium | reverse complement strand
GGCGGGGCGGCGCAGGAAGTCCGCCCGGGCCTCCGGCGCGGCGCCCCCGGCCGCCAGCACCTCCGACAGGGCGCTCCCGGGGCGGGCGGCGTGCGCGGCCAGCGCCTCGCCAAACCGCTCCAGAGCGGCCCCGGCGCCGCCCTCGGGCTCGGCCACCACGTTCTGCCGCACCGCGGCGTCCAGCGCCTGGCGGAGCACGCCGCGGTCCAGCGTCAGGAGCGCCCCGGGGTCCGCGGGGAGCTTGTTGCGCAGCAGCCCGTAGAAGAGCGCCGCCGGGGCGCCGGTCTCGGCCTCCAGGCGCGCCGCCCGCGCGAACACGACGGCGCGGCGGGCGTCGGCGCCGGTCTTCCCGGCCAGGAAGGCGGCGTCCTCGTCGCTCAGCTCGGCGGCGGCGAGCCCACCCATCACCGGCGCCAGCTCCGCCGCCAGCGCCTCCCACTCGGGGGCGCCGCGGGGCGCCTCCCCGGAGAGCGCCAGGTCCACCTCCTCGTCCTCCCGCGCGTCGAAGTGCACCGGCGACTCGGCGACGGGCGCGCCGTCCCCCGCCACCACGCGCACCGCCAGGTCCACGGCGCCGTCGTCGCCGGCCGGGTACTCGATCCGGTACTTCCCGGCGGAGTCGGTGCGCGCCTCGCCCAGCGGGCGCTCGCCGCGCAACTCCCGGTGCAGGGCGCGCACGGTGCCGCCCACCAGCGGGGTGCCGTCCGGAAGGCGGACGACGCCACGGACCTGGCGCGTCTTCCGCGACGACGCGGCGGCCGTGCGCAGCGCGCTGGAGAGGGCGGCGAGCGCCGCGCGGGTGCCCTCGTCGGCCCGGCCGGTGGGCTCCAGCCCGTAGCGCCGCTGGAACGCCTCCAGCGCGGCGCGGGTGGTCTCCCCGCCGGGGGCGTCGCCCGGCGCGACGGGGAAGCCGAGGCTGCGGAGCTGGTCGTGGAGGGTGGCGGCGTCGCCCTGCGGGTCCGCCGCGGCTGCATCCTTTCCGGGTGTGTTCACGTGTGCCTTCGCCGTTTGTAGGTGTCGCTGCGGTTCCCGGCCGGGCCGGGGCTCTTCACTTCGTCTGGAACAGCTCGTGGCCCAGGACGCTCATCCCGGCCGTGCCCAGCACGGTGGGGATCTCCGAGCCCATCCCCCTCACAAGGCTGGCGTTGGGCGTCCCGGTCGCCCCTTCCAGCTGGTACAGCTTCCCGACGCCGCCCCGGTTCACGTCCGCGATGACCAGGAAGCTCTCGTGGGTGCTCCCGTTGTTGATCCGGTTGAGCAGGTCGCCCGCGGTGGCGTTCCCCGTGTCCCGCGCCCGCTCCAGCCGGTTGGTGTTGTAGTCGCGGGCGCCCTGCACCCGCCCCGCGGTGTCCTCGCTCAGGATGCTCGCGGGGTCGTTGTCGGGCGGCCGGGAAGACCCCTTCGCCTCTCCCACCACCGTCCGCTTGGGCCCGAACGGCTTCTTCCCCGCCGCGTCGGTGAACGTGTCCCCGGACTTGAACACGGCGTCCAGCCCCTGCGAGCGCGGGGTGCCGTCGCGCGAGAGGAGCTTGACGTTGCCGGCGTCGCGCAGCCCGGAGGCCGCGGCCTCCTTCTGGAGCGTGGCGTCGCCGATCTGCTCCGAGAGGTCGCGGATCTCGTTGCGGAGCGTCCTCACCCGGTTGCGGTCCACCGTGGTGGCGGCCAGCGCGTCCTCCAGGTCCTGCGACCGGGCCGCCCGGGTGGTGCGCATGGCGTCGATCCCCTTCTCGGCCCTGGCCGCGCCCAGCATGCGCGAGCCCTTGGTGACCGTCCCCGCCGTCCCCAGCGCGGCCCCGGCGACCTCGCCCGTGTCGGCCACGATGCGGAGGACGCCGATAGCGTAGTCCCACCCGTCCTGCGCCTTCTCGATCTGCTCCACCCCCTGCGCGGCGCCCGTCCCCACCCGGAGGATGCTGGTGCTCCCGCGGGCCACGGTCGCGAGGGTGGCGACCCCGGTGTTGTAGACGCTGGACAGCAGCCCCGTGTTCTCGGCCAGCGCGGCCTTCTCGCCCCGGTCGATGTACTTGTCGAGCTTGTCCCCGAACGCGGCGGGGTCGTAGAGGCCGGCCACGTCCACCCGGTTGACCGGGTTGTTGGAGGCGAACACGTACAGGCTGGTCTGGTTGACCATCCCCAGCGGGTCGGCGCTGGTCCACCGGCCCAGCCACGGGGCGTAGTAGCGGGCCCCGTAGTAGTACAGGCCCGTCTCCTCGTCGCGCTCCTTGCCCGAGTACCGGTACCGCTTCCGCCCCACCTCCGCGGAGGCGCGGCCCGACCGGTAGGAGGTGCCGCCGAAGGGGTAGTATTCCTCGTAGCCGAGCAACGCGCCGTCCGCGTCCAGCTCCACGCACGACGAGCGCAGGTGGTCGTCGAGCGTGTACACGACGCGGGAGACGGGCGTGGAGACGGGAGCCCCGTCCCGCCGGGTCAGCGTCTCCACCCGGGCGACGCGTCGCTGGTCGTCCATCACGTGCAGCGTCTGCCGCTCCAGGCGCACCCCGGAGGCGTCGTGCTCCCGGTAGACCTCGAACCCGCCCAGGTAGAACCGCTCCCTCCGGACGCCGGCGCGATCCACCACCTTGCGCACCCGGCTCCCGGCCGCGTCGTAGGCGTAGAAGGCGCGGCCGCCGCCCCCCAGGTCCACCTCGCGGAGCTGGTCCTTGAAGCTCCACTGCATGTCCGGGAGGTGCGGCATCCGGGTCAGGTTGCCGTGCGCGTCGTGCGCGTAGGCGGCGGAGTACGGCCCCCCCTCGGGGTCGCCCGGCAGGCTGGTGCGGGCCAGGCGGCTGCTCCCCTCCTCGTAGGCGTACCCGCGCCTCCAGGCCACGCCGCCGCCCGCGAGGTGCAGCATGCTCAGCAGGTTGCCCGTCCCGTCGTACGCGTACCGCTCGGTGTAGCGGCGGAGCGCCGACGCGTCGTTGGCGTGGGGGACGGGGTTCAGGGGGAAGTCCGAGTGGTCGCGCGGGGCGTCGGCGCCCGCCCCGGCGTGCTCGCGCCCCTCCGCCTCCGCGAGGCGGTAGAGGGCGTCGTAGACGTAGCGGGCGTCGGACGAGACCACGGCGTTGTCGAAGAACACCGTCTGCTGCGCGGCGTCGCGGACCTCCACCAGGTTGCCGACCGCGTCGTAGGTGTAGCGCAGCTCCTGGAGCGCGGCCCCGTCCGTGTCCCGCACGGAGCGCAGGGCGACGGTGCGGAAGGTCAGCGGGTCGTGGGTGTACTCGGTGCGGACGCCGTTGCCGTAGCGGATGGCCTCCCGCTCGCCGCGGGCGTTGTAGTCGATGTCCTCCACGAACCGGGTCCAGGCGTCGCCTCCGCGAGGGCGCACGTCCACCGCCTCCAGCAGGTTGGCGGCGTTGTAGACGGGGCGGACCTCGCTCGAGTCCGGGAGGAACAGCGCGGCCGGACGGTCCAGCGCGTCGTAGCCGCGCGCGGTGGAGAAGGTCTCCCCCGCCAGAAGCGGGGCGGCCGCGGCCTCGATCTCCTCCACCCCGGTGAGCGCGGCCAGCGGCGACCAGTCCGGCTCGCCCGCGTGGGCCAGCGCGAAGGTGCGGCTCTCGCGAAGCGGGTTCCCCTTGAAGTCGAACTCCTCGCTGGCCGCCGTCCCCGCCCCGTCGAACTGCCGGTACGCCCGGCCGCGGAGGTTGCGGCGCGCCGCCTCGGGATGCGCCTCGCCGTACACGGTGAGCTGCGCGAGACGCTCCGGGCCGCCCCCCTCGCTCACCCACAGCCCGGTGGGCCGCCGCTGCGAGTCGTACCCGGTGCGGACCTGGTTCCCGCGGCCGTCCCACACCCGGAGGGGGTTCCCGGCCACGTCGTTCAGGGTGCGCCGCTCCCCCGCGTCGGGGCTCCAGCGGCGGATGGCGGCGCCGGACACGTCGAACAGGTTCTCCGCCACGAGGTGCCCGCGCGCGTCCACCACGCGGAGGCGGTTCCCCTCCACGTCCAGCGTCGTCCGCGTCTGGTACGTCCCCGCGGGACCGTTGTCGGCGACGCCGAGGAAGGGCCGCCCCAGCACGTCCAGGTGGGACACCGCCGGCGTCGCCGCGTGGGCCGCGGCGAGCTGCGCCGCCCGGCGCTCCGCGGCGTTCTCCGGGGTGTCGGGGAGCGAGGCGCGGTCCGCGTACCAGGTGCTCTGCAGCACGGTGTCGTTCTGGTCCCAGCTCTCCTGCCGCCAGGCGCCGAGCTCCACGCGGGAGAGGGTGCCGTCCGGGTAGTCGGTGCGGACCAGCCGGCCCAGCGGGTCGTAGCGGAGCACCGCGGTCACGCCCCACTCCACCACCTCCGCCTCGTCCTCGTACTCGGGGGTGGAGCTGAAGAACGGCTCGTACTTCCTCACCGGGTTGCCCTTGTTGTCCCACACCGTCCGGCCCGTGCCCAGCCAGCGGGGCTCGGGCGAGAGGTCGCCCGGCTCCGCCTGCACCTTGCGCATCACCTCGCGGCCCAGCCCGTCCACGTACAGGTAGGACTCCTGCCAGGGGGTGTCCGGGTCGCCGTGGCGCTCGCGCGCCAGGGTGCGCACCCGCGCCGGGAGCCCGGACGCCTCCCAGCGCCCCAGGTCGTACTCCGCGCGCGTGGTCGGGTCGTCGGCGGGCGAGGCTTCCGGGGTGTCCTCGTCCAGCGCGTCGCCCTCGCCCGTCCCCGCCTTCCCCATCGCCGCGGAAGCCACCACCCGCCCCAGCGCGTCGAAGCGCGCCCCGGTGCGGTTGCCGTTGGGATCCACCGTCCACCAGGGTCTCAGCACCCGGTAGTGGATGCGCGCCTCGGTCACGTTGCCCAGCGAGTCCTCGGCGCGCACCGGGGCGAGCCCGTGCGCGTCCCACTCCACCATGCTCCAGCCGCCGAATACGTCCACGTGGGCCACGGGGAGGAGGAAGGCGCCGTAGTGGGGGATGGACCAGCCCGAGGGGATCCACCACCCGCCGTCCCACGCCACGTAGCCGGCCTCCCACTCCAGCAGGTTGTACGCGACCCGGCTGCCGTACGCCGCCGCCACCAGCCCCGGGGTGAGCGCCAGGGTGAAGGTCTGGTGCACCCTCGCGCGCGAGGGCACCTCGCCGAAGGGGAGCGCCAGCGGCCCCAGGTCGGACTGGTAGACGGTGCGCACGTGCTCGATCAGCCGCTTGCGCACGGCGCCCGGGGCCGGCTCCGCCTCGTAGGGGAGCTCCTCCGCCCCCTCCAGCGCGGCGAGCATCCCCGCCACGGTGAAGCGCCCGCCGGCGGCCGGCGCGAGGCCGGTGACCTCCCAGCTCCGCGTCTCCAGGGGGACTCCCAGGCGGTACCAGCCGTCCTCGTCGGGGTGGTTGGAGACCGAGTGCTCGGCGAGGGTGACCAGCACACCGGCCTGCTCGGGGTGCGCGTCCGCGGCGCGGCGCGGGTAGGCCGTGGCGGCGGTGCGCAGCACGTTCCCCCAGGCGTCCACCTCCAGGGTGAGCGCGTGGCTCACGCGCGGGTCCGCCGGGTCGCGCTCGTAGTGGAAGTGGAGCGACTCGCGCTCGCGCACGTGGAAGACCGCGTGCCCGTCCCCCGCGGCGGGCTGGACGGGGTGGAGGTCGAAGGCGTGCTCCGCGACCGTGTACGGGTGGGCGGCCAGCGGCGACCCGTCCTCCGCGAAGACCTCCTGGCGCAGCACCCGCCCGCGGAGCGCCCGGTACGCCTCGCGCTCCTCGCGCGCGGAGAGCCCCGGCGGGAGCACGGTGTCGGCGAGCGGCGCGGCCAGGGGGTCGCCCGCCCAGTACTCCGCGGCGCAGGCGCGCGCCACCGTCGCCCGGTCCAGCCAGGCGCCGGTGTGGTACCAGGTGCGGGTGAGCACCGGCGGGAGGTCTCCGTCCGCCGCGAAGGACTCCGCGTCCCACTGCTCCACCAGGGCGAAGCCCCTGAACTCCCGCTCCTCGCCGTCGTAGTAGCCGTGGGCGTAGCGGTAGCGGGTGACGCGGGTCGTCCCCGTGACCCCCTCCCGCTCCTCCACCCGCGCCACCACGTGCACCGGGAAGGGGAGCCGGGTGATCCACGGCCGCCCCTCCGCCCGCGCCTCCAGGTAGAAGCGGGTGGAGGGCGCGTACTCCAGCCGGACCTCGCGCCCCATCCCGTTGGCGACGCGCTCCAGCAGGAACGGCTTGCGCCCGCCGAGCAGGTCCAGGTAGCGGAGCGGCCGCTCCGCGTCGCGGGGCGACGACGACGACCAGACCACGCACGCCGTCCCCGTCCCCAGCAGGTCGGCGACGGCCACCGAGGAGAGGTCGTCGAGCGCCGGGAAGCCCGGGACCCGCAGCGGGGCGCTCCAGCGGTTCCCCGCCTGGTTGAACCACACCGTCAGGCCCTCACGGCCCAGGTAGACCAGGTCGGTGGTCCCCGAGCCGTCCACGTCCGCCAGGCGCACCCGCCGCTGCGAGAAGAGCTCCGGCGCGTCGAACACGGGGGCACCCTCCATCGCCACCCGCGCCCCGAAGCGCCCGAAGCCCAGGTTGGGCCAGTAGCACACCTCGCCGTTGCGGATGCGGACGATGTCGGTGAGCCCGTCGCCGCCCATGTCGGCCAGGTACACGGACTGCTCGGCGTCCGCGAAGACCAGCGCCGGCCCCCGCTCCTCGTCGTCCGCCTTGGCGGTGCGCTCCGCCGGGCCGAAGCCATCGGCCGCCTTCGACGGATACCAGGTGAACACCTCCTCGCCCGAGATCACCGCCTCGGCGTGGCCGTCGCCGTCCAGGTCCAGCATGCGCAGGTTGGGGTCGGACCAGTCCAGCCGGGGGAGCGCGCGGAAGGGGGTGAAGGCGCTCCACTCCCCGTCGGCCTCCCGCGCGTGGAAGCCGGGGAGCGGGTCGCGGAAGCTGACCACGTAGCTGCGGCCGTCGCCGCGCAGGTCCATGACCTGCTGGCGGCCGTCGGCCAGCGACGCCGGCGACGGGCGCCGGGCCACCACCCGCGGGGGCGCCAGCGCCCCGCCGCCCAGGTTGGGCTTGTAGTGCCACTCCCCGCCCTGCTCGGAGAGCACGCCGGGGATCCCCTCCCCGTCCAGGTCCACCCACTGGTAGCGCGCCCCGTCCACCCCCTCCGGCAGGCCGTCGAGCGCCTCCTCCGCGAGGGCGCGGACCTCGCCGTCCAGGGCGCGCGGCGTGTACCCGAAGCGGACCGGCGGGAGCGCCTCGGTCGTGTAGGCGCCGTCCGCCCCGCGCAGCCAGCCGCGCTCGGTGACGGACGCCAGGTGGCGGAGGGCGTGCCGGGTCTCGGGCGAGTCGTCGTAGGCCAGCTCGGTGGAGCGCACCGGCACCGGCTCCGGGCCCAGCTCCGGGAAGCGGTGGAACGTCAGCACCCGCCGGCAGAGCCGGTACGTGCGCACCTCGAAGCCGGCCCGGTACGACGAGAAGGCGTCGTCGCGGGCGGGCCAGGGGCGGACCTCCGCAGGCGAGGGGGCGTCCTCGTCGTGCTCGCCGTAGTCCAGCACCACCTCGAAGCACCAGTCGCCCTTCTCGAAGGGCAGGCGGTTGCCGTAGAGGACGCGCTTCAGGTAGCGGTTCGCGAAGGCGGGGGAGGCCAGGCGGTGGCGCTCGTGCGGCGCGGCGGGGTCCACCCCCGCCGCGTCCTCGGCCTTGTACTCGAACACGACCACGTTGCCGCGGTCGTCCGCCCGCTCCTCCAGCAGCCAGGAGAACACGCGCCCTCCGTCCCCCGGGTCGGCGATGCGCGCCCCGGCGCTGCGCCCGAAGATGCTGGTGACGTTGTCGCGGTCCACCGTGCGCCAGTGCACGCTCCCGGTGGCGCGGTCCGTCCACCTCTCGATGCGCGCGAAGGCCCCCTCGGTGCGCGGCCGGTAGCGGCGCACCACGGCGTCCGCGGTCTCCACCACGTCGGGCACCCACTCGCCGTCGCGCTCCACCCGCGCGGGGACCAGGTCCTCGGCCCCCGCCAGCACGAAGGTGTCCGGGTCCGCCTCGTCGCGGTAGCGCGGGAGCCCCCTGTCGGTCTTGCGGGTCACCGCGGCCACCCCGAGCGACCACCCCAGCCCGAAGGGCCCGTTCCCCGCCCCCGAGTCGTAGGAGAGCGCCAGCTCCGGACCGAACCCCGAGCGGCCGGCCGTCACGGCCAGCGGCACCCGGAGGGAGGCGGTGCCGGTGGCCGCGTTGACGGCGAACTTCTCGTCGATGCCGCGGACCGCGCCGCCGCCGCGGGGGAGCGAGATGGAGGGGAGCGGGGAGCCCGGTCCCTCCTCCGGTCGCGCCGGCTTCCCGGCGCGGGCCTGCGTTTCTGCCGTGGGGTTGTTGAGCATGACGTCCTGTGGGTTCCGGCAGGGTGTCCTGGGTGCCCGGCGGAGGCGGCCTCCTCCGCCCCGCCGCCGGAACGCTACGGTTTCCGCCCCGCCGAAACATGGGGAGATCGACCTATTCTATGTCACCGTTTTCCGACACGGTCCGCGCGGTGGAGGGGGAGAGGACCCGAGGCGCCGGAGCGGGAGAGGCGGGACGAGGAGGGGCGGAGGCAGGTGAGCGGGGTCGGGGCTCTGGCATCCGGAGACGGCCGGAACACGCCTGCCGTATGGCGCCGGGCGAGCCGTCCGGGCCGGCGCCATCGGCGACGCGGGGAGTTCGCCTCGATGGCCCGGGCGGCCGTGTGGATCGAACCGCGAGCACGCCCGTCCCCGGCTGGTGCCCTGCGTGAGGGATGCGAGCGCGAAGCGGCGAGACCCGCAGCAGTACCGCGGGGCTCGCCTCCGTTGGCCGGCGTAGTGTGCCGGCCTACGGAGCCGCAGCCCGACCCGAGCGCCAGCGAGGGGCACGCCCAGACCCGGCCGTTCAACCCCGCTTAACGCGCACCCGCTATGACCCCACTTGCGGACAGAGCGTACGCGCCGTAGCATTTCAAGTGCGCGCATCGAAAAAGTGGACAAACCAGTCCAGGCGGACGGCCGCCGGACCCGGGGGACCCGCCCTGGTGGAAGATCCCCCTCCCCGACCTACGGGCGTTCGCGCGGGAGTACCCCGGCCGCGTGGGGAAGTCCGCGCGCACCGTCGCGGAGGAGATCGAGGTGTCGCGCACCGCGTACAACAACTTCGCGCACGGCAGGACCAAGGCGCAGGACCGGGTGACGCGGAAGGTCGGGCTTCTGTACCTCTCCGTACCGCCGGAGCTGCGCAGGCCCGAAGCGCAGAAGAAGAAGCTGCCGAAGGTGGCGGAGACCCCGGCGCAGTACGGTCCGGGGAGCGTGGACGACGAGCTGCGCCGGATCGTCCCCGCGGGACGGGAGGAGGCGCTGCGCTGGGTGGACGACGTCTTCGGCCCCGCGCGGGGCAACCCCGGCGCCGGGGAACTGGAGGAGGTGGTCCGCCGCTGGATCGACCGCGAGTACCCGCCCGGCGGGGACGCGGAGCCGCCCGCGAAGCGCCGCAGGAAGTAGAGGGACGCCCCCGCCGCGGGAGGCGTCCCTCTGTCGTCGGGGGCCGCGGCCGTCAGTCGTCCAGCTCGCCGCAGGCCACGATGTTCCCCATCTCCGTCGGCGAGGCGTGCACGTTCACGTGGTACCGGCGCGCCTCGTTCAGCCGCAGCATCAGGTGCGCCTCGGCGCTCGCGGCGCCGTTGCCCGCCACCTGCAGCGGCGGGTAGGCGCTGGGCGGCCCCACGAGGGACCCGCCGCTCCCGCACGTCCCCTCGTGGACGTGCCAGGGGTGCGTCCCGCCGGCGGGGGCGCCGGAGACGGTGATGGTCACGACGGTGTGGTCGTCGCGGACCGTGGCGGTGGAGGTCCCCGTCACCCCCGAGCCGCCCTGCGGGGCCAGCGCCGCGTTCCACACCTCGCCGCTCTGTGTGACCGGCTGCATGTCCACGTCCACCCGCCCGGTGTCCGGGTCGGTGTTGATCCGGGGCGTGCAGGCGGCCGCCAGGGCCGCCGCCGCCAGGAGCGTGAGAGCGCGCATCTGATCGTTCCCTCTGCTGGTTTCCGCCGGCCGCCGCCGTCGCGGGTGCCGGGCGGCGCCGGACCTCGCAGGTTCCGCACCAGCCGCCACCCTGGCGCGGACGATGCAGGGCCGCGCACCAGCCGGCGCGGCACCGGCATCCACCCTCCACGCGGGGAGAGCCCTTGGTCCTCGGACGCCTGCTGAAGCGGAAGCGCATTTTGGGGGAGCGCGAGTCGGAGCTGCGGGCCCGCGAGCGCGAGCTGCTGGACCGCCTCGCCACCGCGCTGGACCGCTTCGGGAGCGACGTTGCCCCCGACGACCTGCGCCACTTCCGCCAGGCCCGCGAGCAGCTGGAGGGGCTCTTCCTGCTGGTGATCGCGGGGGAGTTCAACTCCGGCAAGTCGTCGTTCATCAACGCCCTGCTGGGGGAGCGCATCCTCCCCGAGGGGGTGACGCCCACCACCGACCGCATCAACCTGCTGCGCCACGGCGACGAGACCGGCGAGGAGCTGCTGGAGGCGTACCTGCTGGAGCGGACCCACCCGGCCGAGGTCCTCCGCGACCTGCACGTGGTGGACACCCCGGGGACCAACGCCATCGTCCGCGAGCACGAGGAGCTCACCCGCGACTTCGTGCCGCGCTCCGACCTGGTGCTCTTCGTCACCTCCGCAGACCGCCCCTTCACCGAGAGCGAGCGCGGCTTCCTCCAGCAGATCCGCGCCTGGGGGAAGAAGATCGTCTTCGTCGTGAACAAGGTGGACATCCTGGCCACGCCGGCGGACCGCGAGGAGGTGATCCTCTACGTCCGCTCCAACGGCGAGGCGCTGCTGGGCGAGGCGCCGGAGGTGTTCCCCGTCTCGGCGCGGCAGGCGCTCGCCGCGCGGGAGGCCGGCGACGCGGCGCTCTGGGAGGCGAGCGGCTTCGGGGCGGTGGAGGAGTACCTGCTGGGCACGCTGGACCAGGAGGAGCGCATCCGCCTCAAGCTCCTCAACCCGCTGAACGTGGGGCTGCGGCTGGCGGGGACCTACAAGGAGACCGCGTTCGAGCGCCTGAAGCTGCTGGCCGAGGACGTCGCCACCCTCCAGAACATCGACACCCAGCTCGCCGCCTTCCACCAGGAGATGCTCCGCGACTTCGAGCCCCGGCTGGGGCGGCTGGACGCGCTCGTCTCGGAGATGGAGGTGCGCGGGATGAACTTCTTCGACGACACCATCCGCTTCGGGCGCATCCGCGACCTGATGCGCACCGACCAGCTCCGCCGCGACTTCGAGCGCGAGGTGGTGGGCGACACGCCGCGGGCGGTGGACGACGAGGTGGGGCGGGTGATCGACTGGATCGTGGAGCGCAACCTGAAGCTCTGGCAGGACGTGGGCGCGTACATCGACCGGCGGCAGATCTCCCGCCACAGCGAGGGGATGATCGGCGAGGTGGGGCGCGGCTTCGGCTACAACCGGCAGGCGCTGCTGGACTCCGTCGGGCGCACCGCGCGCGAGGCGGTGGGCACCTACAACCGCGAGGCGGAGGCCCGCGAGCTGGCCGAGGAGGTGCGGGCGGCGTACGGCACCACCGTCTTCGCCGGGGCGGGCGTGGGGCTGGGGGTGCTCATCACCGCGGCGCTCTCCGGCGCGGTGGCGGACGTCACCGGCATCCTGATGGCGACCACCCTGGCGGCCACCGGGCTGTACGTGATCCCCGCGCGCCGGCGCAGGGCCAAGGCGGAGTTCGCGCAGAAGGTGGCGGAGCTGCGCCGGCGCCTGCGCGACGCGCTCACCCGCCAGGTGCACGCGGCGGTGGAGGACTCCACCGAGAAGGTGAACGAGTCCATCGCCCCCTACCGGCGGTTCGTCCAGGTGCAGCAGGAGCAGCTGCACGAGGCGCGCGGGGAGCTGGTGGCCGCCGAGGACGCGCTGCTGCGGCTGCGGGCGGAGATCGAGCGAGGGTAGCAGGGGGGCTTGACCGCCGGGTTTGGGCGTGCCCCTCGCTGGCGCTCGGGTCGGGCTGCGGCTCCGTAAGCGGGCACACTACGCCCGCTAACGGAGGCGAGCCCCCGGGAAACAGCCCCCGGGGTCTCGCCGCTTCGCGCTCGCATCCCTCACGCGGGCGCCCAGCTGGGGCAAGCGGCCCCCTCCCCCGCAAGCGGGAGAGGGGCTTTGTTTTCGTGCTGGGGCGGAGACCGGGAGGTCGAGGGAGGCTCCGCAGGAGGGCGTATGTCCGAGCCTCTCCATCCTCAGAACCTCTCTCCGCAGGTGGGCGAGTGCTCGCAAGCGAGTCCCTGCGGGTTCGCACCTCCGGAGGAGCCTCCCCCGGCCGACCCCCGCACCGAATCCCGCCGGAGCGCACCCACCCCCACCCCCTCTCTCAGCATCGGGGAGAGGGCGGCGAGCATCCAGCGAGCCGGGCGAGGGCCGGGTCAGCGGCGAGCCAGGAAGGCCCGCGCCGC
>DATABU010000566.1:0-6811 GCA_036259415.1 Longimicrobiaceae bacterium | reverse complement strand
CGCGTCGGGACCGGATGCGGCGCGGGAGGCGCCGCCGTCAGAGCGCCAGCACCACGCGCGCCGCCTCGGCCAGCGGATGCTCGGCGCCGTGGACCTCGCAATCGACTTCGCCACGCTTGGCGAGTACGGCCTCGAGCCGCTGCCGGCCGAAGGCCTCTGCCGCGAGCGGTCCGGCCACGATGCCGGACGGGAGGCGCGCGCGGCCGCTCGCCTGCGCGGATGCGACGCCGGGGCGAGCGCGCCCCGGCGTATCCGCATCCGCTGAGCCAGTGGCTCCGGCTCCTGGCGGCCCTGCCTAGGCCCCGCGGCGCGGGCAGCCCGAATCTCAGCCCGCTGCGGCGGGCCCCGCGGGTCCGGAGCGGTCGGAGCCGCCGGTCACGCGCTCGTAGATGAAGAGCAGGATCATCGCGCCGACGACGGAGCCGATGAGCCCCGCCGTGCTGTTTCCGTCGCCCAGGCCGAGCATGTTCGCCAGGAACCCGCCGACGAACGAGCCCGCGATACCCAGCAGGATGGTGACGATGATGCCACCCGGGTCCCGCCCCGGCATGAGGAGCTTGGCGATCGCGCCGGCGATCAGGCCGATGATGAGCATCCAGATGAATTCCATGGGTCCCTCGGCTCGTTTCGAGTGTTGAGAGTCTCGGGCAGACGCTGCAGCCCTTGGCTCCAACCCAAGTGCAAGAGGGATGCCGGGTTGCATGCCGCGACCGGCGCCCGGATCACTCGTCCGGCCGGACCGCGCCGCGCATGCGCTTGGTCTCCGAGCGGCGCTTCTTGGACTGCAGGCGCACCTCCCGGGAGGCGCGGGTGGGACGGGTCTTCTTCCGGGGTTTGGGGACGTGCAGCGCCGCCCGCACCAGCTCCACGAAGCGCGCCACGGCCGCCTCGCGGTTCTGGTGCTGGCTGCGGTGCTCGCTGGCCGCCAGGCGGAGGGTCCCCTCCCCGTCGATCCGGTTGGCGAGCCTGTCCAGGACGCGGGCGCGCTGCTCCTCCGTGAGCGAGGGCGAGCCCGCCACGTCCCAGGTCAGCTCCACCCGCGTGGAGGACGTGTTCACGTGCTGCCCGCCAGGTCCCCCGGAGCGCGTGGCGCGGAAGTCCAGCTCCGCGCGCGGCACCCAGAGGTCGTCGGCGACCTGGAGGAGGCCCGCCTCGCTCATAGGTCTCGCGGCGGCCGGCTCAGCGGAGCCGCAGCACGCCGACGTCGAAGATGATCGTCGAGTTCGCGGGGATCACGATGTTCCCCTGCGGGTCGCGGGCCGGCTCCGCGCCGTACCCCAGCGCCGGCGGGATGATGAGCCGGCGCGTCTCGCCCACCTTCATCCCGGTCACACCCTGCTTGAAGCCGGCGATGAGGTTGCCGTTCAGGTCGAAGGTCCTGGTGCCTCCGTCGAACACCTGGCCGTTGGTGAGGAAGCCGACGTAGCACACGTCCACGACGCTGGTCGCCTGGACCGTGGCCGCCTCGGGGTCCGCCGCGGGAGCGGACCGGATGTACTTCAGCCCGGTGGAGGTCGTCACGGTGTCGCCGGCGATCTCCAGGTCGGGCGTCGGGTCCAGCGTGCACTGCAGGGCGGGCTCCAGCGGGTCGGAGTCCAGGCACCCGGCCAGCGCCAGGACCGCCACGGCGGCCAGGGCCGCACCAAGCTTGTTCTTTGTCATTCCGAAGGCTCTTCCAAGGAACAGGGCGCGGTTGCTCACCGCGGGGACCACTGCCAATATAGTGCCTCCGGCGGCCGCGGCACACGGTTCGCGGGGGCGGACCGCCCCGTTCCTTTCGACCTTCGCAACGCTGGAGCCTGACGATGCAGCCCCGCCACTACCACCTGATCGGCATCGGGGGGACCGCGATGGGGTCGCTCGCCGGCCTGCTCCGCGCCGCCGGTTACACCGTGACCGGCTCCGACGAGAACGTCTACCCGCCCATGTCCACCCAGCTCCAGGAGCTGGGGATCCCCTACCGGGAGGGGTACTCCCCGGCCAACCTGGAGCCGCGGCCGGACGTGGTCGTGGTGGGGAACGCCATCTCCCGCGGCAACCCGGAGCTGGAGGAGGTGCTCAACCGCAAGATCCCCTACACCTCGGCCGCGGCCACGGTGAAGGAGGAGTTCATCCGCGGGCGCCACTCGCTGGCCGTGGCGGGGACGCACGGGAAGACCACCACTACCTCCATCCTCGCCTGGGTGCTGGAGTGCGCCGGGCTAAACCCGTCCTTCCTGATCGGCGGGGTGGCGGAGAACTTCGGGACCTCCTTCCGCCTCACCGACTCGGAGTACTTCGTGGTGGAGGCGGACGAGTACGACACGGCGTACTTCGACAAGGGCCCCAAGATGTGGCACTACCTCCCGGACACGGCCATCGTCAACAACGTGGAGTTCGACCACGCCGACATCTACCGCGACGAGGAGGCGTACCGCTTCGCCTTCGCCCGCTTCGTCAACCTGGTCCCGGGGAACGGGACGCTGGTGGCCGGGTGGGACTCGCCCATCGGGCGGGAGCTGGCGGGGCGCTCCCCGGCCCCCGTGCAGTCGTTCGGCTACGGAGACGCCGCGGCCGGCGGGGGCGGGCACCCGCGCTGGACCGCGCTGCACGTGGAGATGGGGTCCGAGGGGACGCGCTTCGACGTGGTGCACGATGGAGAGCCCTGGGGGGCGGTGGAGACGCCGCTGGCGGGCGCCTTCAACGTGCGCAACTGCCTGGCGGCCATCGCGGCGGCCGAGTCGGTGGGAGCCGACCGGGAGGGAGTGCGCGCCGGGCTGCGAACCTTCCGCAGCGTGCGGCGGCGGATGGAGGTGCGCGGCGAGGCGGCGGGGGTCACGGTGATCGACGACTTCGCGCACCACCCCACCGCGGTGCGCGAGACCATCGACGCGGTGCGGCAGAAGTACGGGCGCCGCCGCGTGGTCGCGGTGTTCGAGCCGCGCAGCTACACCGCCCAGCGGCGCGAATTCCAGGAGCCGTACCAGCGCGCCTTCCAGGCGGCGGACGAGGTGATCCTGGCCGGGCTGTTCCACCCGGAGCGCTACACCGCGGACACCGCCATGAACCCGCTGGAGATGGTGGACGCCTGGCGCGCGGCGGGGAAGCCGGCGCGCTTCATCTCCTCGCCCGACGACATCGTGCGGGAGCTGGTCCCCGAACTGGAGGGGGGCGAGGTGGTGCTGGTCATGTCCAACGGCGGCTTCGGGGGGATCCACGGAAAGCTGCTGGACGCCCTCCGGGGCCGCGCCGGGTGAGCGGGGCCATGCGGATCCTGGTGCTGGGCGGAACGCAGTTCGTGGGGCGCCACCTGGTGGCGGAGGCGCTGGAGCGCGGCCACGAGGTCACCCTCTTCCACCGGGGCGAGCACGGCGCGGAGCTCTTCCCCGGCGTGGAGCGCATCCGCGGCGACCGCGAGCGGGACCTGGGCGCGCTGCGCGGGCGCCGCTGGGACGCGGTGGTGGACACCTCCGCCTACGTGCCGCGCGTGGCACGCTCGGCGGCGGAGGCGCTGCGCGACGCGGTGGAGCGCTACGTCTTCGTCTCCACCATCTCCGTGTACCGCACCGACGCGCCGCTCCCGCTTCGGGAGGACTCCCCGCTGGTGGAGCTGGAGGACCCCACGGTCGAGGAGGTCACGGGGGAGACCTACGGCGGCCTCAAGGCGCTCTGCGAGCGGGCGGTGGAGGAGACGCTCCCAGGGCGGACGCTGGTCGTGCGCCCGGGGCTGATCGTGGGCCCCGACGACTACACCGACCGCTTCCCCTACTGGCCGCGCCGGGTGGCGGAGGGCGGCGAGGTGCTCGCCCCCGGCGGCCCGGGGCGCTTCTGGCAGTTCGTGGACGTCCGCGACCTGGGCGCCTGGACGGTGCGCATGGCCGAGGCGGGGCGCACGGGCACCTTCAACGTGGACGGGCCGCTGCACGCCTGGAGCGCGGGCGAGGTGCTGGAGACCTGCCGCGAGGTGGGCGGGAGCGGCGCGCGGCTCACCTGGGTGCGCGACGCCTTCCTGCTGGAGCAGGGGGTGCAGCCCTGGACCGACCTCCCCTTCTGGATCCCGGAGGGCGACACGGCCCTGGGCGGCGCGTACGACGTCGCGGTGGACCGGGCGCTGGCGGAGGGGCTCGTCTTCCGCCCCCTGGCCGAGACGGTCCGCGACACGCTCGCCTGGGACCGGGCCCGCCCGGAGGGGGAGCGCGGGGCGAAGGGGTTCGGGATGCCGCGAGAGCGGGAGCGGGAGGTGCTGGAGGCGTGGCGGCGGGCGCGGTAGCCCGGCGCGGGACCGATCACCCGATGACGTCGAGATGAGGATCCTCTTCCTGGGCGGGACCCGCTTCCTGGGGCGGCACGCGGTGGAGGCGGCGCTGGCGCGCGGCCACGAGGTCACGCTGTTCACGCGCGGGGAGAGCGGCCCGGAGCTGTTCCCGGAGACCGAGCGCATCCGCGGCGACCGCACGGTGGACCTGTCGGCGCTGAGAGGGCGCCGCTGGGACGCCGTGGTGGACACCTCCGCGTACCTCCCCCGGGTGGCCCGGATGGCGGTGGACGCGCTGGCGGACGCCGCGGAGCGCTACCTCTTCGTGTCCACGCTGGCCGTGTTCCGCCCCGACGTGCCGTGCCCGCTCTCCGACGACTCGCCCACGGTGGAGCTGGAGGACCCGGACGCCGAGGTGGTGGAGCCCCAGACCTACGGCGGGCTGAAGCTGCTGGGCGAGCGGGCGGTGGAGGCGGGGTTCCCAGGGCGGACCGTGGTGGTGCGCCCCGGGTTGATCGTGGGGCCGCACGACACCTCCGGCCGCTTCCGCTACTGGCTGCTGCGGACCGCCGCGGGCGGAGAGGTGCTGGCGCCGGGGAGCCCGGAGCGGCCCTGGCAGTTCGTCGACGTCCGCGACCTCGCGGGATGGATGGTGCGGATGCTGGAGGACCGCGCTGCGGGGACCTTCGCCGCGGCCGGCAGCTACCTGGCGTGGACGGCCGGCCGGGTGCTGGAGACGATGCGGGAGGCGAGCCGGAGCGGCGCGCGCTTCACCTGGGTCGAGGACCGCTTCCTCTGGGAGCACGGCGTGCCCCCGTGGTCCGGGCTCCCCTTCTGGCTTCCCCCGCCCCTGGGCCCATGGCCCGACCCGCACCGCGTGCCGGCGGACCGGGCCGTGGCCGCGGGGCTCACCTTCCGCCCGCTGGAGGACACGGTCCGCGACGCCCTGGAGTGGGAGCTCCGCCACCCCGACCGCGCCACCGAGGAGCCGGTGGGGATCACGCGAGAGCACGAGCGGGAGGTGCTGGACGCCTGGCGCGACAGGGGTTCCTGAACCGGATGCGCCTTTCCCGACGCGTCATCCGGAGCGGGCTCCGGGCCCGAGCGCCCTGTCGGGAAGAGGGTGCCGGGCCCCTTCCCGGGCGGCCGCGACGGTGTAACATCCGTGTGCCCGGTGGACACACGGAACCCCTGCGGAGGTGGTGGATGAGCGATGCGCCGGACGATCGCCTGACGGAGGTCCTGGAGATGGTCTCCCAGGCCATGGACCAGCTGGACCTGGCGGTGGGCAAGGCCACCCGGCTCCCGATCCGCGACCGGCTCCTGGTCCGCGACCACATCCTCCCCCCCCGCAACCACCTCCGCAGCGCCTTCCACGCCCTGCGCCGCCGCATCGAGGAGGAGCAGCGCGCCCCGGCCCCGCGGCCCGAGTAGCCCTCGTCCCGTCCCGCTCCACGATCTCCCGCGCGCGCCCGGCCCCGGCCGGACGCGCGTCTCGTCGCCGCTACGGGCGCGGGCGGGCGCGGTGCGTGGGAGTCGCCCGCAGCGGGTCGTCCGGCCAGTAGTGCCTGGGGTAGCGGCCCTTCAGGTCCTTCTTCACCTCGAAGTACCCGGAGCGCCAGAAGCTCTCCAGGTCGCGGGTGACCTGCACCGGCCGGTGCGCGGGGGAGAGCAGGTGCAGGGTGAGCGGGACGCGCCCCCCGGCCACGCGCGGGGTCTCCGTCATCCCGAACACCTCCTGGAGACGCACGGCGAGCACGGGGGCCTCCGGGTCGGAGTAGTCCACGGGGACGCGGGAGCCGCTGGGCACCTGCACGTGCGTGGGCGCCAGCTCGTCCAGCGCCTGCCGCCGGTCCCAGGGGAGCGTGCCCAGGAGGATCCCGGCGGGGTCCAGGCGGCGCACCTCGTCCATCCGCCGCAGGCCGTACACGTGCGGCCCCAGCCACTCCGGGAGCGCCGCCAGGAGCGCCGCGTCGGAGGCGTCCGGCCAGGCGGGGTCGTGGCGGTGCAGGAACGCCAGGCGCTCGCGCACCCGCCGACCGTCCCGCCCCCACGCGAGCGCCTCGATCCCTTCCCGGGCGACGCCATCCAGCAGCGCGGCCGCCACCGCCTCGGGGTCCGGGTCCGCCAGGGGCGCGTCGCGCAGGATCAGCGCCCCCAGCCGCTCCCGGCGCCGCGCGCGGACCGCCCCCGCCTCCGCGTCCCAGGCGACGCTCTCCTCCGTCTCCGTCTGCTCCGCGAAGTGAGCGGCCAGCTCCTCCTCCGCCAGCGGGGCGGCCAGGTGGACGCGGCTCTCCCGCCCCTGCCCGTCCAGCTCCGCCGCCACCAGGTACGGCGCCTCCGCCAGCGCCTGCGCCCCCTCCAGCACGGCGCCGCGGCCGTTGCGGAGCAGGAAGCGCCCCGGCTGCCCCGGCCGCATCTGCGCGATCCGGTCCGGGTAGGCCAGCGCCAGGAGGAGCCCGGCGGACTCCGCCTCCTCCGGCGGGCGGGGGCCGCTCGCGGAGACGCCCAGCGCCTCGCGCCGGCGGCGCGCGGCGTCGCGGACGCGGTGCAGGGCGCCGGCGTCCGCCCGGAGCC
>DATABU010000565.1:0-5571 GCA_036259415.1 Longimicrobiaceae bacterium | reverse complement strand
CCTCGCGCCCCCGCCACGACCCGCCTCCACGCTACCGTCCCGCCCCGGCCATCTCCAGGACCCGCCAGCGGGAGGAGTGCTCGTCCGCGAAGCGCGTGAACGGCGTGGGGGGGCGGCCCAGCACACGCTCCACGTCCCCGGACACGGGCGCGCAGAATCCCGCCCGCACCAGCCGGTAGAACCCGATCAGCCGCTCCACCCGCCGCGCCGGGAACCCGGCGCCGGCCAGCGCGGCGCGCGCCTCCTCCTCCGTTGCGGGCTCGTACCGGATGCGGGCGCCCGCGGCCTCCGAGACGAGCGCGGCGACGACCGCGTGGTCGAGCGCTTCGGGGCCGGTGAGGGTGTAGGCCCCCCCCGCGTGGCCGGGCTCCGTGAGCGCGGCCGCCGCCACCGCGGCGATGTCGCGCGCGTCGATGTACGACACCCGCGCCTCTCCGGCGGGAAGGCGGATCGCCCCCGTGGACCGGATGGCCGGGAGGAGCGGGTCGGTGGTGAAGACCTGCATGAAGAAGTTGGGCCGCAGGTGCGTGTACTCGAGCCCGGACTCCTCCAGCAGCAGCTCGACCTTCCGCAGGCTGATGTCGTTGCGGGTCTCCACCCCCAGCGCGGTCAGGCTCACCACGTGCCGGGTGCCCGCGCGCCGCATCGCTTCGATGAGCGGGCCGGCGACCCGCTCGGGCTCCTCGTCACCCGGGCGGGCGATGAGGAACACCCGGTCGACCCCCGCCAGCGCGGCCTCGAACGTGTCGGGCCGCTCCAGGTCCATCCGCACCCACTCCACAAGGCGCGGGGCGCGGGCCCGTGCGGCGTCCGGGTCGCGGGACGCCGCGCGCACGCTCTCACCCCTGGTCACCAGCTCCTCCACCACTCCCCGTCCCACCGCGCCCGTGGCGCCCAGCACCAGTACCCGTCCGTCCATGCCTCCCTCCTCCGATGAAAGTGAACGCGTAATTCATTTTTACGGAGCGAAAAGCTCACGCGAAGAAGCTCTTCAGTCCAACCCGGTGATACCGGGAGACGCTCTCCAGGGCGTCGCGGACCTGCCCGCCGTCCTGGAAGTGCTCCAGGATGCGCCCGAGCGTCGCCACGAAGTTGCGATAGATCTCCGCGAGCCCGAAGCGCATGGCGCGGTCGAGCTCCAGGGCGGGGTTCAGCTCCCGGAAGTGGGAGACCGCCAGCTCCATCAGCTCGGCCGCGATCTCCGCGGCGGCTCCCTCGTAGGGGGTCCCGTCGGCGCGCACCAGGAGAATCACCAGGCGCAGCCGGTTCTCGACCGCGAAGTCGAGCGTTTCCCGCGAGAGCACGCTGTACTCGGCGTCCTCCGGCAGGGTGCGGTAGTCCTCGACGCCGGCGAGCGCGGCGCTGCGCCGCCGGAGCAGCGTCCGCAGCCGCGTCACGAAGGCGGCGGGAAGCACGGCGTGGAAGAGCGCTTCCTTGTTCTCGTAGTAGCGGTAGACGTTGCCCGTGGAGATGCCCGCCGCCCGCGCGATCGCCGCCACGGAGGCGTTCGGGTAGCCGCTGCGGGCGAAGGTCTCCAGGGCGGCCCGCGAGATCCTCTGCTGGACCTCGTCCTTGAGGTACTGAGCCATGCCGGGTCTCCCGCCAGAAGTGAACCTGCAATTCATTAATAAGCCGGGCAGCTCGCGGTGTCAAGGCGCGGGGAGTGCCGGACGCGAGGGCTCCCGCCCGGCTGGCCTCCATCGTGCTCCGTCTCCGGCGCGGTCGCCGCTCGTCCTCCGCCCGTGAACTCCCAGGCTCCGATGTCCGTACACGAACTCGCAGGCAGGCCGGCTCCCCGCCAGGCGCTCGTCCACGTCCCCCGCCTGGTGTCCGCGTACTACACGCTGCACCCGGACCCGGCGGACCCCGCCCAGCGGGTCGCCTTCGGCACCTCCGGGCACCGCGGGACCTCGCTGGCGGCCGGCTTCAACGAGGACCACATCGCCGCGGTGTGCCAGGCGGTCGCCGAGCACCGCGCCGCGCAGGGGATCGACGGGCCGCTCTTCCTGGGGGCCGACACGCACGCGCTCTCGGAGCCGGCGTTCGGGACCGCGCTGGAGGTGCTGGCCGCCAACGGCGTGGACGTGGTGGTGGACGAGGCGCTCCTCCCGGTTCCCACGCCGGTGGTCTCGCACGCGATCCTCCGCCACAACGCGGGGCGCTCCACCGCCCTCGCCGACGGGATCGTCGTCACCCCGTCGCACAACCCGCCGCAGGACGGCGGGTTCAAGTACAACCCGCCCACCGGGGGGCCGGCGGACACCGACACCACCGGGGCCGTGCAGCGGCGGGCCAACGCGCTCCTGGAGGGCGGGCTCGCGGGGGTGCGGCGCATCCCGCTCGCCCGCGCGCAGCGCGCCCCCACCACGCACCGGCGGGACTACGTCGGACCGTACGTGGACGACCTGCGCGGCGCGCTCGACATGGACGCGGTCGCCGGCTCGGGGCTGCGCATCGGGGCCGACCCCATGGGCGGCTCGTCGCTGAGCGTCTGGGAGCGGGCGGCCGAGCACTACCGGCTGGACCTGGAGGTGGTGAACGAGCGCACGGACCCGGCGTTCGGGTTCATGCCGCTGGACCGGGACGGCAAGATCAGGATGGACTGCTCCTCGCCGTACGCCATGAGCGGCCTCATCGGCCTGCGCGAGCGGTTCGACGTCGCCTTCGGGAACGACCCCGACGCGGACCGGCACGGGATCGTCACCCGGGGCGCCGGGCTGATGAACCCGAACCACTACCTGGCTGTGGCCATCGACTACCTGTTCCGCAACCGGCCGGGGTGGCGGGCGGACGCGGCCGTGGGGAAGACGCTGGTCTCCAGCTCCATGATCGACCGGGTGGCGGCCGGGCTGGGGCGGCGGGTGGTGGAGGTCCCGGTGGGCTTCAAGTGGTTCGTGGAGGGGCTGCTGGACGGCTCCTTCGGCTTCGGCGGCGAGGAGAGCGCGGGGGCGTCCTTCCTGCGGCGGGACGGGACGGTCTGGACCACCGACAAGGACGGGATCGTCCTGGCGCTCCTGGCGGCGGAGATCACCGCGGTTACCGGCCGCGACCCGGGGGAGCGCTACCGGGAGCTGGAGGAGCGCTTCGGGAGCCCCGTCTACGAGCGGATCGACGCCCCCGCCGACGCGGCGCAGAAGGCCGCGCTGAAGGAGCTCTCGCCGGCGTCGATCAGCGCGGACGAGCTGGCAGGTGAGCGGATCGTGGCGAAGCTGTCGCACGCGCCCGGCAACGGCGCCGCCATCGGCGGGATCAAGGTGGCGACGGAGAACGGCTGGTTCGCCGCGCGGCCCTCGGGGACGGAGGACGTCTACAAGGTCTACGCGGAGAGCTTCCGGGGCCCGGAGCACCTGAAGCGGATCCAGGAGGAGGCACAGGCGCTGGTGAGCGCCGCGCTGGAGGCGGGCGGCGGAGTGCGTGGCAGGTGGCCCGCGTGAGGGATGCGAGCGCGAAGCGGCGAGACCCACAGTAGTACCGTGGGGCTCGCCTCCGTTGGGCCACGTTGTTTGTGGCCCTACGGAGCCGCAGCCCGACCCGAGCGCCAGCGAGGGGCACGCCCGACCCCGCAGTGAACCACCGCCTCGAACGGGCCCGACGTGAGTTGACTCACGCCCCCCGCTCGCGGAGCGGCCCCAGCTCGCCGCGCAGGCGGGCGACGGCCTTGGAGCGGACCTGCGAGACGCGCGACTCGGTCAGCCCGAGGATGGTGGCGATCTCGTGCAGCTTCAGCTCCTCGAAGTAGTACAGCGTGAGCACGATCCGCTCCTGCTCCCGGAGCCGGGCGATGGCCTCGCGCAGGATCCTCGCCTCCTCGTCCCCGTTCAGCCGCTCCTCGATGTCCTCGTGCGTCTGTCCCGCCAGGAACTCCGCGGGCGCGAGGGCCTTCCCCTCCCGCTCGCCTCCGGGCCGGTGGTCCAGCGCGACCAGCGTGCTCCCCTCCAGGTCGTCGGTCCAGCGCCAGAAGGTCGGCAGGTCGATCCCCAGGTGCTCCGCGACCTCACGGTCCTCCGGGGCGCGCCCGAGCACGCGCATCAGCGCCTCGCGCGCGGCGGCGATCTCGCGGGACCTGCGCCGGACGGAGCGCGGGACGTGGTCCTGCCGCCGCATCTCGTCCAGGATGGCGCCGCGGATGCGGGGCGCGGCGAAGGTGCTGAACGCCAGCCCCCGCGAGGGGTCGAAGTTGTCGAGGGCGTTCATCAGCCCCATCGAGCCTGCGCTCACCAGCTCGTCGAAGTCCGCGTCCACCGTGAGGGTGCGCGAGAGCTGCCTGGCGACGTGGTGGACCAGTCCCAGGTGCTCCGTCAGAAGGCGTTCGCGCCCGACGAGCTCTCCACTCTCGCAAGCGTCCAGGAGCGCCGTCGTCGTTTCCATGGTGGGATCTCCGGTGGAGGGAAGTGCGTGAAAGGGCCGCTGCGGGGTGCCGGCACGGGTGTGTCTCGCGGTGTCCACATAGCGCACGCCTCGTACCGTAGCCGAAATTATGCGGTAGCCGGACGACCTATGTTCGCAACCCGTTACTGAGCTGCGACTTGCGCCCGGACGGGGAGTGTGGGCCCACGGCGCCGGCAGGGCGGAAAAAGAAGCTGCCCGGCAGAAATTGCCGGGCAGGGGCAGGCAGGACTTTCCGCTTCGGTGGGGCGCGGGCGATGCTTGCGCCCCGCGGCCACCGCGCGTGAAGTTCGGAGCGAGGCCCGCTGCGTTCCCCCGCACCCAGCCCACGCATGGACCGGATCTACGACCTGACGGCGCCCGCCGCCGGGGAGCCATGAGGCGCGCCCTCGCCGCGGCGGCGGCGCTGATCCTGCTCGGCGGGCTGCTCGTCCTCGCCTTCCCGCCGCTGCGCAGCGCCGTCGCCGTGGCCGGCCTGCTGCGGGACGAGCTGCGGCCGCCGCTGGCGGTGCCGGTGGAGGGGGTCCGCCCCGCCCAGCTCGCCGACACCTGGGGCGCGCCGCGGAGCGGCGGCCGGCGGCACGAGGGGATCGACATCTTCGCCCCCTGCGGGCGCCCGGTGGTGAGCGCCACCCGCGGCGTGGTCTTCCACGTGGGGACCAACCGGCTGGGCGGGCAGGTGGTGCGGGTGCTGGGCCCGGCGGGGAGCTGGCACTACTACGCCCACCTCGCCCGCTTCGGGCAGGTGCGCCCGGGCGACGTGGTGGAGCCCGGCGACACCCTGGGCTACGTGGGCGACACCGGGAACGCCCGGGGCACCCCCTGCCACCTGCACTACGGCGTCTACGGGCGCGGAGGGGAGGCCCGCAACCCGTACCCGCTGCTCTCGGGGCGCCGACCGCCGGAGCCGGAACGGGCGCGGCGATGACGGAGGCCCGCCACCCGCTTGCGCGGGAGCGTCCCGCGGGCCATCCTTTCCCATCGTCCCCACACACCGATCCCCACCGCTGGACCGCGCCATGGATCCGACCACCTGGATCAACCCGCACATCCCCCCCGACCCGCGCATCCGCTCCATCGGGGTGACCGAGGACGAGATCATCTGCAAGCTCATGGACGGACGGAAGCTGAGCCTCCCGCTGGCCTGGTCGGCGCTGCTCTCCGCGGCCCCGCGCGAGCAGCGCC
>DATABU010000564.1:0-6382 GCA_036259415.1 Longimicrobiaceae bacterium | reverse complement strand
CCCCAGGGCCCGCCCGCTCGCCTTCCGGCTTGCTCCGCCGCCGCCGCGCGTCCTAGATTCCGCCCCGCCGGCCCGACGCTCCATCCACGGCGAGAACCGACGCATGGCAAAGAACGCCACCTTCGACATCAGCTCGGAAGTCGACATGCAGGAGGTCGACAACGCGGTGAACCAGGCCACCAAGGAGGTCGCGCAGCGCTACGACTTCAAGGGCGCCACCGCGGAGATCGACTTCGACCGGAAGGCGGGGACCTTCACCCTGCTGGCCGACGACGACTACAAGCTCAAGGCGCTGGTCGACGTCCTCCAGTCCAAGCTCATCAAGCGCGGCGTCCCCATCCGCAACCTGGACTACGGGACGGTCGAGCAGGCGTTCGGCGGCAAGGCGCGCCAGGTGGTGACGCTCCAGCAGGGGATCCCCACCGAGAAGGCCAAGGACATCGTCAAGGCCATCAAGGCGGGGGGCTTCAAGAAGGTGCAGGCCCAGATCCAGGAGGACCAGGTGCGCGTGCAGTCCCCCTCCATCGACGAGCTCCAGGCGGTCATCGCCATGCTGAAGCAGGAGGACTTCGGCCTGGAGCTCCAGTTCACCAACTTCCGGTCCTGATGGCCGACCGGCCGAAGTCCTCGGAGTGGTTCCGCCGGGCGAGGGAGGTAACGCCCGGCGGGGTGAGCTCCCCGGTGCGCGCCTTCACCGGCGTGGGCGGAGAGCCCTTCTTCGTCTCGCGGGGCGAGGGGGCGCGCATCTGGGACGTGGACGGGAACGAGTACCTGGACTACGTCCTCTCCTGGGGGCCGCTGATCTTCGGGCACGCGCACCCCGTCCTGGTGGAGGCGGTCCGCGACGCGGCGCTCCGCGGCACCTCCTACGGCGCGCCGACCCCCGCCGAGGTGGAGCTGGCGGAGACGGTGCGCGACTTCGTCCCTTCCATGGAGCGCGTGCGCTTCGTGAACAGCGGGACCGAGGCCACCATGTCGGCGGTGCGGCTGGCGCGCGGCTTCACCGGGCGCCCCATGCTGCTGAAGTTCGAGGGGTGCTACCATGGCCACGCCGATTCCTTTCTGGTGAAGGCCGGCTCCGGCGTCGCCACGCTGGGCCTCCCCAACTCCCCCGGCGTCCCCGAGGAGCTGTCCCGCCTGACCCTGACCGCGCCCTTCAACGACGCGGAGGCGGTGGCGGAGGCGTTCCGCAGGCACCCGGGGCGGATCGCGGCGGTGATCCTGGAGCCGGTGGTCGGCAACGCCGGCTTCCTGGCGCCGGTGGACGGCTTCCTCCAGGAGCTGCGGCGCATCACGGAGGAGGACGGCGCGCTGCTGGTCTTCGACGAGGTGATGACCGGTTTCCGCGTGGCCCCCGGCGGGGCGCAGGAGCGCTTCGGCGTGCGGCCCGACCTCACCACCCTGGGGAAGGTGATCGGCGGGGGGCTCCCGGTGGGCGCCTACGGCGGCCGCGCCGACGTGATGGAGCTCATCGCGCCGGTGGGGCCCGTCTACCAGGCGGGGACGCTCTCCGGCAACCCGCTGGCGATGGCCGCCGGGATGGCGCAGCTCCGCCTCCTGCGCGAGCGGGACCCGTACGCCGAGCTGGAGCGCCGCACCGCGCGGCTGGTGGAGGGGCTGCTCGCCAACGCCGCCGAGGCCGGGGTGCCCGCCACGGGGGGGAGCCACGGCTCCATGTGGGGGACCTTCTTCGCGGAGGGGCCGGTGCGCGACTTCGCCGACGCGAAGCGCTCCGA
The DNA here is from genome assembly GCA_036259415.1 of Longimicrobiaceae bacterium. Classification (GTDB taxonomy): domain Bacteria; phylum Gemmatimonadota; class Gemmatimonadetes; order Longimicrobiales; family Longimicrobiaceae; genus JAFAYN01. Next base: position 4,646 of record DATABU010000564.1, on the reverse strand, counting down.
CGTCGACCTCTTCCGCCGCTTCTACCACGGGTGCCTGGAGCGCGGGGTGTTCTTCGCCCCCTCCGCGTTCGAGGCGGGCTTCCTTTCCACCGCACACACCGAAACGGATGTCGACGAGACCATCGGCCGGGCGCGGGAGGCGCTCCGTGCGGCGCTGGCATAGCGGCCTGGCGGCCGCCGCGCTCCTGCTGGGGGCGTGCGTCCCCCGCACCGTGCCTCCCACCGCCCCGCCGCCCCCCCCTGCGGCCCCGCCCGCGATCTTCGTCCCGGCCGATCCGCCCACGGCGCTGGACGAGATCGATTCGGCGCCGCCGGTGCGCGTCGGGCTGCTGGTGGACACCACCCGCGTGGAGGTCTCCTCCGCCACGGGCCTGGAGGTCGTCGGCGCCGACGAGCGCGTGCTGGGGCGCGCCGCGGCGGGTGAGCAGGTGACGGTGACTCCCGGGTCCGGGGGAACCCTGCGCGCCGCCGGCTCCACCGGGGCCGTCATCGCCACCGGGCCGGCGCCTCTGCTCTTCCGTCCGGCCGGGGGCGGCGTGCTCACCATCGGCGGACGGCCCTACCGCGGCGAGGCCGTGGTCCAGCTCACCCCCGCCGGGCGGGTGACGGCGGTCAACGTGCTGGACATGGAGACTTACCTCCTGGGCGTCGTCCCCCGGGAGATCGGCAAGGTGGGGCCGGAGCTGCTGGAGGCCGCCAAGGCGCAGGCGGTGGCGGCGCGCACCTACGCCGTCAAGTATCTGGGACGCCGTCGCGAGCTGGGCTTCGACGTGTTCGCGACGGTGCAGGACCAGGTGTACGGCGGCGCCGCCGACGAGCACGACCCGGTCTCCCGCGCCGTGCGCGAGACCGAGGGCGAGATCCTCTCCTACGACGGGCGGCCCATCGAGGCGTACTACCACTCCACCTGCGCCGGTCGGACCGCCGCCATCGAGGAGGTGTGGAACGAGCGCCCCGTCCCGTACCTGGTGTCCGTGGTGGACGTGGACCCGGCCACCGGCGAGTCGTACGACCGCAGCTCCAGCCGGTTCCGGTGGACGCAGCGCTGGACCGCGGAGCAGATCAACGGGATCCTCGCGCGCACCCTGCGCGACTCTCTCCCGCCGGGGGCGGCCTCGGTCGGGCAGCTCCGGGACATGCGCGTGCTGGAGCGCACCCCCTCCGGGCGCGTGCGGGCCATGCGCATCGAGACCACGGGCGGGACCTTCACCGTGGGCAAGGACCGGATCCGCTGGATCCTCCTCACCCCCGCGGGCGCGGCGCTGAACAGCTCCAAGTTCGACGTGGAGGTGGTGCGCGGAGCCGGCGGGCGCGTCACGGAGGTGGTGGCCACGGGCGGCGGCTGGGGGCACGGGATCGGGATGTGCCAGGTGGGGGCGATGGGGCGCGCCCGCGCCGGGCAGGACTACCGCACCATCCTCCAGGCGTACTACCCCGGGACGCGGCACCGCGACCTGTACTGACCCTCCACGACGGACCGAGCCGGAGACGATGCACCCGAGACCGCTGCTGATGCTGCTCGCCCTCCTGGCCCTCCCGGCGCTCGCCCGCGCCCAGGGGCTGGAGGACTACGACTACGAGAACCTCCACTTCAGCGGGGTGGGGGTGGAGCTGGGGCACATCTGGCCCGCCAGCGTGGAGCCCACCCTGGCGCTCGGCCTCCGCGCCGACCTGGGCTACCTGGGACCGAACGTGCGCATCGTCCCCCGCGCCTCGTTCTGGTCCTCGCGGCTCAAGGACACGGAGGTGAACGAGCTGCGGGCGAACCTGCTCGGCCTCTGCCGCGACGAGGCGAGCAACTGCCTCCGCGAGCTGGGGGAGATCCGCGTCAGCGACCTGGCGCTGGGCGTGGACGCGCACTACACGTTCCCGACGGACCGGGTCGCGGTCCCCTACGCCGGGGCCGGCGCGGCGCTCCATCTCCTCAACGGGAGCGGGGAGGCCATCGACGGGACCTTCGTGGAGGACCTGCTCGACGCCCTGGCGCCCGGCCTGGACCTGGTCGGCGGCGTGGAGGTCCCGCTGGGCGCCCTCCGCCTCTTCGCCGAGGCGCGCGGGACGCTCTCCCCCGACGTACGGTACCTGGGGCTCGGCGCCGGCGGGAGCTGGAGCCTCCCCGGACGGCCCGCGCAGCGCACCCCGGCCACCGGAGCGAGACGATGAGCCCCAGCCGCCCCCCGGTCCGTGTGGCCGTACTCGGCACCGGCAAGATCGCGCAGGTCGTCCACCTCCCCATCCTGCACCGCATGCGCGGCGTGGAGCTGGCCGCCGTGGTGGACGCCGACCGCGACAAGGCGCGCACCATCGCCGGCCGCTTCGGGGTGGAGGCGCCGAAGAGCCAGGACGACGTCTGGCGCGACGACTCCATCCAGGCGGTGGTGATCTGCACCCCCAGCCACCTCCACGAGCAGCACGTGACGGAGGCGCTGCAGGCGGGGAAGTACGTGCTCTGCGAGAAGCCGCTCGGGCTCACCGTCGAGGGGGTGGAGCGCATCCTCGGCCAGGAGGGGGCGGACGGCCGCCTCCAGGTGGCGATGAACCAGCGCTTCCGCCCGGACGCCGCGGCGCTCAAGACCTTCGTCGCCGGCGGCGAGCTGGGCGAGGTCTTCTACCTCAAGGCCGGCTGGCTGAACCGGGGGATGGCACGGGCGCGGCGGAGCTGGCGGCAGCGCCGCGAGCAGGGCGGGGGGGCGCTGATGGACCTGGGGGTGCAGATGCTCGACCTGGCGCTCTGGCTCCTGGACTACCCGGAGGCCGAGCGGATCACCGCGCACACCCACCGCGAGGCGGGCGCGGAGGTGGAGGACTCGGCCGCGCTCCTGCTCCGGCTGAAGGGCGACCGGCTGATCGGGCTGGAGGTCACCTCCAACCTGCTGGCCGAGCGCGACCGCCAGTTCCTGCACCTGATGGGGTCGGCGGGGTCGGGGTCGCTCTCGCCGCTCGCCGTCTACAAGGACATGGAGAGCGGGCTGGTGGAGGTCACCCCCCCGCTCCCCCCGGGCCGGGAGAACCTTTTCACCGCCTCCTACCGGCAGGAGCTCCAGTACTTCGTGGACGTGGTCCGGGGCGAGCGAAGCGCCGTGCTCCCCCGCGAGCACGTGGCGCTGATGCGGGTCATGGGCGCGGCGTACCGGTCCGCGGAGGAGCGGCGGGAGGTCTCGGTCTGACGTCGGCTTTCGGTGGGTCCGGGTTGAACTGCGGGTTTGGGCGTGCCCCTCGCTGGCGCTCGGGTCGGGCTGCGGCTCCGTAGGGCAGCACACAACGCTGCCCAACGGAGGCGAGCCCCGACGGAACTGCTGTCGGGTCTCGCCGCTTCGCGCTCGCATCCCTCACGCGGGCGCCCAGGTGGGGCCGGCGGTGCATGGGCTGGGAGCGGACAGGGAGGGGGTGGGGCTGGTCGGAGGAAAGAGTTGGGGGAGTGGTGGGGTGGGAGTGCATTAACTCTTTCCGGAGACCAGCCCCACTCCCGACCGCAACGCGCCGAAGTCCGAGCTGCGCCGACACCCCCCCGGTCCCTGTGAGGCTGAGGCGAGCCTGAGCGAGCCGGGTGAGGGTCTGCCTCGGGGCTCAATTCACAGGGTCTCGTGTGGCCCGCCCGGTGGTACCCGACTTGCTGCGACCGGCGGAGCTCGCACACTCCGTCTCCCCGCCGCCGGTCGGCGGGGAGCCGCACCCCATCCCGGAGCCACCATGTCGGACCTCAAGGAGCTGATCGACGGGCTGAACGAGGACCTCGCCGCCGAGTACCAGGCGGTCATCATGTACCGCACCTACGCCGCCCTGGTCACCGGGCCGTACCGCCAGGAGCTGAAGGCGTTCTTCGAGGGGGAGATCCCGGACGAGCTGGGGCACGCCGCCCTCCTCGCGGACAAGATCGTCGCGCTCGGCGGCACCCCCGCCGTGAGCCCCCCGCCGGTGCCCATCGCCAAGGACAACCGCGAGATGCTGGAGAACGCGCTCCAGGCGGAGGTGGACACCATCGAGCGCTACACTCGCCGCATCCAGCAGGCGGAGGACGCGGGGGAGATCTCCATCAAGATCCAGCTGGAGGACCTCATCGTCGACGAGAGCAACCACCGCGACGACATCCGCCGCATGCTGATGGACTGGCGGTAGGCCGTCCAGCGGGGGCGGCGGGTTGCCCGGAAGTGCGGTTCCGGCTATATTTGCGGGATTGATTCAATCCCACCGGGACGCGACCGGTGGCAGCAACGTCACCGAAAGGCTGGGGCGCAATGAAGGCCGACATCCATCCCGAATACAAGACCACCACGGTGCGCTGCGCCTGTGGCAACAGCTTCGAGACCCGCTCCACGAGCGACAACATCCACGTCGAGGTCTGCTCGGCCTGCCATCCGTACTTCACGGGCAAGCAGAAGCTGATGGACACCGCGGGTCGCGTGGAGCGGTTCCGCCAGCGGTACGCCACCGCCGGCAAGTAAGACGGATCGAAGGAGCCGGGGCCAGCCGCCCCGGCTCTTTCTCTATCCCGCCGGGAACGGCAGGGAATAAGGGACAGGGGAGAGGGAACAGCCTGCACGGGACTACGTGCGGGCTTTTGTCTCAGGTGATACTTTCGGCACGCTCGCACCTTCGCACTTTCGCGCTTCGTTCATGATCGACCGCATCTCCGAGAGCCGGGCCCG
>DATABU010000563.1:0-1979 GCA_036259415.1 Longimicrobiaceae bacterium | reverse complement strand
GCAGGCGGGCGCCCCACCGCTCACCTACGCCGCGCTGGAGCGCCGCGCCGGGGTCGTCGCCGCGCGCCTGGCCGCGCTCGGCGTCGGCCCCGAGTCGCGCGTGGCGATCTGCATGGAGCGCTCGCCGGAGATGCTGGCCGCCGTGCTCGGCGTGCTCCTCGCGGGCGGCGCCTACGTCCCCGTGGACCCCGCCTACCCCGCCGAGCGCATCCGCTACGTCCTCGCCGACAGCGGCGCCGGGGTGCTGGTGACCTCGAAAGGGATCGTGGAGCGGCTGCCGCAGTTCGGGGGAGAGACTTTGGTTCTGGGTCCCGGCGCGGAGCCCCCCTACCCCCCCGGCCCCCCTCCCCCCGCAAGCGGGGGATGGGAGGGGGCAAGTTCTGGGGGTGGGGGGCTCGCCTACGTCGTCTACACCTCCGGCTCCACCGGCCGTCCCAAGGGCGTGCTGGTGGAGCACGGCTCGCTGGCGAGCTTCGCGGCGGCGGCGGCCGGGCTGTACGGCATCGGCCCGGCGGACCGGGTGCTCCAGTTCGCGAGCCTGAGCTTCGACGCCAGCGTGGAGGAGATATTCCCGGCGCTGCTCGCGGGCGCGACGCTCGTCCTCCGCACGGACGACATGCTCTCGGACGCGCGGACCTTCTTCGCGCGCTGCGAGGAGTGGGGGCTCACCGTGCTCGACCTCCCCACGGCCTACTGGCACGAGCTGGTGGCCGAGATGGAGCGCAGGACGGCGCGGCTGCCGGGGTGCGTGCGGCTGGTGATCATCGGCGGGGAGCGGGCGCTGCCGGAGCGCGTGGCCGCGTGGCGGCGGCTCGCCGGCGGCGGGGTGCGCCTGGTGAACACCTACGGGCCCACCGAGGCGACCGTCGTGGCGACGCTGGCGGAGCTGGGCGGGAGGGACGATTCGCCGCCCGCGCCCGGCCAGGCGCTCCCGCCGGTGCCCATCGGGGTCCCGGTGCCGGGCGCGCGCGTGCGCGTGCTGGACGCGGAGCTGCGCCCGCTCCCGGTCGGCGCGCGCGGCGAGCTGTTCATCGGCGGGGCGGGGACGGCGCGCGGCTACCTCGGCCGTCCCGGGCTCACCGCCGAGCGCTTCCTCCCCGACCCGTTCGCGGACGAGCCGGGCGCGCGGATGTACCGGAGCGGCGACGTGGCGCGCTGGCGCCGCGCCGGCGAGCTGGAGTTCGTGGGCCGGGCGGACGACCAGGTCAAGGTGCGCGGCTTCCGGGTGGAGCTGGGGGAGATCGAGGACGTGCTCCTGCGCCACCCCGGCGTGCGCGACGCCGCCGTCGCCGCGCGCGAGGACGAGCCGGGGCGCGTGCGCGTCGTCGCCTACGTCGTCCCGGCCGGCGAGGCGCCGCCACCGGCCGGCCTCCAGCGGTGGCTGGCGGCGGAGCTGCCGGACTACATGGTGCCCTCCGCGTTCGTCGCCCTGGACCGGCTCCCGCTTACGCCGAGCGGGAAGGTGGACCGGCGGGCGCTCCCGGCGCCCGGCGCCGGGACGGCGCACGAGCGCGAGTACGTGGAGCCCCGCACGGAGGCGGAGGAGCGGCTGGCGGCGATCTGGGCGGAGGTGCTGCGCGTGGAGCGCGTCGGGGCGGCCGACCACTTCTTCGAGCTGGGCGGACACTCGCTCCTGGCGATGCAGGTCGTCTCGCGGGTGCGGCAGGCGTTCGGGGTGGAGCTGCCGCTGCGCGCCCTCTTCGAGGCGCCGGTCCTGGCGGAGCTCGCGCTGCGGGTGGAGGCCGTCCGGGCGGACGCGCCGCCGGACCCGGACGCGGCGCCGCTGGCGCCGGTGCCGCGCGGTGGAGCGCCGCTGCCGCTGTCGTTCCCGCAGCAGAGGCTCTGGTTCATCGACCGGATGGACCCCGGCGGGCCGGCCTACACCATCCCGCTCGCGGTGCGGCTGCGCGGGCCCCTGGACGCGCCCGTGCTGGCGCGCGCGCTCGCCGAAGTGGTCCGGCGGCACGAGGCGCTGCGCA
>DATABU010000562.1:0-1968 GCA_036259415.1 Longimicrobiaceae bacterium | reverse complement strand
GCGACGGCGCCACGGCGGTGGTCAGCGCCGTCTACGGGCTGGGCGAGGGGCTGGTGAGCGGGATGCTGGACGCGGACACCTACTACGTGCGGACCGCGGCGGACGGCGGGGCGACGGTGGAGGCGAAGGTGGCGCACAAGCCCCGCGCGCTCCGCTTCGACGAGGCGGCCGCCGCGGTCCGCGCCGAGGAGGTCGCCCCCGCGCTGCGGGACGAGCCGGTGCTCACCGAGGCCGAGGCGCGGGCCGTCGCGAAGCAGGCCCGCACGCTGGCGGCCGCCTTTGGCGCCGAGCAGGACGTCGAGTGGGCGCTGGGGCCCGGCCCCGAAGGCCCGCGCCAGCTCTTCCTCCTGCAGACGCGGCCGATCACCACCCTGGGGGAGGCGCGCCCGGGCGCGCTGCGGGTGTGGGACAACGAGGGCGTGGTGGAGAGCCTTCCCGGGGTGACGCTCCCCCTCACCTACAGCGTGGCGCGGCGTGCGTTCGGGCAGCTGTACGTGGGCCACTGCCTGGCGCTGGGCGCCTCCGAGCGCGACGTCGCCGACCACCGGGCCGCCTTCCACGACATCGTGGGGCTGGTGCGCGGCCGCGTCTACTACGACGTCGCCGCGCTCGACCGCGTCCTCCTCCTCGTCCCGGGGATGGAGCTGCGCGACCGCCACGTGGTGCCGAAGCCCGAGCCGCCCGCTTCCCCCGACGAGCCGCTTCCCGGGCCGCTCCCGCCCGACCTTCTCCTGGCATCCCACGCCTTCGCAGTCCCGGGCCACGTGCTGCGGTCCACCGCGCGGCTGGCGGACGAGCTGGACGCGTTCCGCGCGCGGGTGCGCGAGGTGCTGAACCCGCTCGCGGCGGCCGACTTCCGCGCCGCCACGCCGGACGAGCTGCGCGGGCACTACGAGCGCCTGGACCGCGGGCTCCTGTCGCACTGGCGGGGCCCCATGCTCAACGACAGCCTGGTGCCGCACTGGACGGGGCTGCTGCGGCGCATGGTGCGGAGCTGGCTCCCCGGCACTCCCCCGGGGGCGCTGGCCAACCAGCTCGTCGCCGGCGGGTCCGACATCGTCTCCGCCCAGCCGGTCCGGCTCCTGGCCGCGCTGGCCGGGCGGGCCCGGGGCGACGCGCGGCTGCACGCCCTCCTGGCCGGCGACGCCACCGGCCGGGAGGTGTGGGAGGCGCTGCACGCCGACCCGGCCTTCGCGGAGGTGGCCGGCGGGCTCCGCGAGTTCCTGGAGCGCTTCGGCGACCGCTGCCCCGACGAGCTGAAGCTGGAGGCGGCGAGCTACGCGGACTCGCCCGAGGCGCTGGTGCAGGCCCTGCGCGCCTGCGCGGCCGCCGGCCAGGCGCCGGCCGGGAGCGGCGAGGCGCTGCGCGCGCAGGCGGAGGCGCTGGTGCGCGAGCGGCTCCCGGCCGAGCGGAGCGCGCTCTTCTTCGCGGTGGTGGAGCAGGCGCGGCGGGTGGTGCGCGAGCGCGAGAACAACCGCTTCGAGCGCACGCGTGCCTTCGGGGTGATCCGCCGGCTCTTTACGACCCTGGGCTCGCGGCTCGCCGGGGCCGGCGCGCTGGCGGATCCGCGCGACGTCTTCTATCTCACCACCGACGAGCTCTTCGCCTGGCTGGACGGGCACTCGGCGAGCGGCGACCTGCGCGCGCTGGTGGCCGCGCGGCGGGCGGAGTTTGACGCGTACCGTCTCCTCCCGGAGCCGCCGCACCGCTTCGCCACGCGCGGCCCGCCCGCGCTCTCGGCGCTGGAGCCCCTGGCGCGGCCCGGCGGGCCGCCTCCGGCCGGGGCGGACGGGGTGCTGCGCGGCATGGGGTGCTGCCCCGGCGTGGTGCGCGCGGCGGTCCGCGTGATCCGCGACCCGCGCCAGCCGGGAGAGCTGGCTGGCGCGGGTCGCGGATCACGCGGACCGCCGCGCGCACCACGCCGGGGCAGCACCCCATGCCGCGCAGCACCCCGTCCCCCCCGCCCTA
>DATABU010000561.1:0-1776 GCA_036259415.1 Longimicrobiaceae bacterium | reverse complement strand
GCCGCCCGCGCGGGCGGCCGCCGGTGTGGACCTTCCAGGGATTGGGCAGAGACCATGACGAGCGCAGGCGCATGCCGGACGGTCGGCTGGATGGTGTGCCTCGCGCTCGCCGCGCTCTGCGCGCCCCCCCGGGCGGCGGCGCAGTCGCTGACGGCGGCCCAGCCGCTCGACTTCGGCCCGCTCCTCCCCGGAGCCGCCGAGGTGGTCACGGTGGACGACGCGTGGCGCCGCGCCGAGGTGAAGCTGGTGACCTCCGGCAACGTCGACGTCCGGCTGGTGGTTCCCGCCGCGCTCTCCTCCCCGCAGGGGGCGCAGATCCCGCTGACCTTCCGCTTCGGCGACGGCGCGGTGCTGTACCGCAACTCGCGCATCTCCACCTTCGACCCGAACCAGCCGTTCCGGGTCCGCATCCCCCCGGGGCACGGCGAGGCGTCGATCCTGGTGGGCGGCACCGCCACCCCCTCGCCCTCGCAGCCGGCCGGAGTCTACACCGCCACGATGGTGGTGGTGGTGACGCAGACCGACGCCTGACCCATCGCTCCACCGAGGCACCCCGATGACCCGCACCCCCGCCCTCGCCGCCCCCCGGCGGATCTCCACCGCGCTCCGGGCGCTCCGCGCGACCGCCATCGCGGCCGTCCTGGCGCTCTGCTGCGCCGGCGAGGCCGCGGCGGTGGCGGTCAGCCCCAACGCGCTCTACATCGACCACCGCACGCGTACCGGGACGCTCACGCTGTACAACCCGGGCAACCTGCCGGAGGAGATCACCCTCTCCTTCGCGTTCGGCTACCCGCGCTCCGACGCCGAGGGCACCATCACGGTGCCGCTGGACAGCGTGGCGCCCGCGGGGGAGCCCTCCGTGCTCCCCTGGGTGCGCGCCTTCCCCAAGCGGCTGCGGCTGGAGCCGGGGCAGCGGCAGGTGGTCCGCATCCTGGTGAGCCCGCCGGCGGGGCTCGCGGCGGGGGAGTACTGGGGGCGCATCCGCATCCACTCCACCGGCGGCCAGCCCCCCATCGAGCAGACGCTGGACGGCAACGTCCGCACCTCGGTGAGCGTGGCCATGGAGATCGTCGCCCCCGTCAACTACCGCAACGGCGACGTGGCGACGGGCGTGCGGGTGGCGGAGAAGTCCGCCCGGACCACCCCCGAGGGGGTGGAGCTGGTGCTGGACCTGGAGCGCCAGGGGAACGCCGCCTTCGTAGGCCGGGTGCAGGCGCAGCTCCTCGCCCCCGACGGCCGGGTGGTCGCCGAGGCCGCCGACGGCCTGGCGGTGTACCGCGGGCTCCGCAAGGTGGTGCGCATCCCGCTCGCGGAGCCGCGCCGGCTCGCCGGGCACCGCGTCGTCTTCACGCTGGACACCGAGAGGCCGGACCTCCCCCCGGAGTCCGTCCTCCCGGCGGCGCAGGTCTCCGACTCCGTCCTCCTTCCCTGACCCCGTCCATGCCCCAGCTCCGGAATTGGCTTCGGCTCGCGGTGCTCGTCCTCGCGGTGGCGGCCCCCGCCGCCGGGGCACAGCAGCGGCAGAGCACCATCCAGAGCCTCGCCATCGTGGAGGAGGCGCTCTTCGGGTCCGCGGTGCGCGACCTGGAGTTCGGCGCCGTGTCGCCGGGGGTCCCGCAGGCGGTGGCGGCGGGAGACGCGCAGAGCTGCGCCGGGTGCGCCTCGGGGCTCTGGACGCTGACCGGGCTCTCTCCCGCAAACGCGGTGCAGCGCCGGTTCGTGCGCGTCACCTGGGTGAGCATCCCCGCCGCGCTCGCGGGCCCGAGCGGCGCGACG
>DATABU010000560.1:0-5719 GCA_036259415.1 Longimicrobiaceae bacterium | reverse complement strand
GACGGGGCTCCCGTCCGCGGCGTTCCGGCCACCCGCCGCCCGCGGGGGCGGCGCCGGCGTCACCAGCCGGGGCTGGAGCGGTAGATCTTCACGTCGTCCACGTACACGGCCGTGTTCCTGTTGAAGCCGGCGTTGGACCAGCCCAGGATGTAGCCGTTGCGGAAGAAGCGGTTCCCCCCCGCCGTCGGGGCCAGGTCGAGGTTCTGCATGTCGATGCGGAGCACCCCGTCGGCCCAGAGCCGGACGACGCCGTTGGCGATGGACTTGGAGTCGGCGACGCGGGAGTAGGCGCGGACCTGCACCCAGCGTCCGCGCAGCTGGTCGGTGATGGCGGCGTTCCAGCGCCCGCCCGGCTGGTTGTAGTTGCCGGCGGCGCGGGTGTCGGTGCCCCACAGCCCGTTCAGGTTGCTGTCGCCCTCGGCCGCGGCGGTGCTGCGCCGGGTCTCGTAGACCACCATCACGTCCTTGTCGCGGTAGTCCAGGTCCCAGAGCGCCAGGAACTTGTTGTTGGTGTCCACGTCCGGCGTGGTGGAGCACGTGCCGGTGGAGGTCTTCTTCATGGGCTGGCGGTGGTGGTACTTCGCCCCCAGCCCCTCGGTGCCGTTCGGGAAGTAGATGTAGTACTCGATCCACACCTCGCGCAGGTCCTCTCCCAGCTGGAAGCGCTGCTCCGCCCAGCTGTCGTCGCACGTCCGGTCCGCGCCGAACAGGAACTTCAGGCTGTAGGACCCGCTGCGCGCCTTCTCGCGCGAGACCGTCACGGCGTCGCCGGACTTGGCCTGCGCGGCGGTCCAGCGGTAGCCGCCCTGCGCGGCGGCGCGGGCCCCGGTGTCGAACCCGTCCCTGAAGATCGGGGTCGCGGTGGTGGTGGTGGAGAGTGCGGGAGCTTCCGCCCCCGGGGTGGCGAGGGGCTCCGTGACCCCGGGCTCGCAGGCGGCGAGCGCCAGGAGGGATCCGATTCCGGCCAGACCGCCGAGCGTGCGTGCAGCGAACATCCTGTCTCCGTAAGAGAGTGTGTGAGCGACGCCTCCCCGCCCCGGCCGCCGTGCCCCCGCGCGGCGTCGAACCGAAACCCGGAAATACGGAAAAGCCGCCGGCGAGAGGCGTCTCCGTGGGGAGTGCCTCCTCGCTGGCGGCTCGGCGAACGTGGCAGCGGTGCGCTGCGTTAGTCCCGTGGCTCTGCGTCGCCGCCTTTCGGCGGGTTTGCTCTGTGCAGCGGCTTGTCTGGGGAGCGTGGAGCGGCCGGGTGGGCGGCGTGTGCCGCGCCGGGAGCCCCCGCTGATCGGGTGTTGAGCGGCGGGAACTTAGCAGCGGGACCGGAAGCGCGCAACCCCTTGCGGGTAAAGGCGCAGCGGAGGCCGCCGGAAACTGGCGTTCCCGGCGGCCCCTCGTTCAGCGCCCCTCCCGGACGAAGGTGATGAAGTCGGTGTTGACCGGCTCCCCGCCCGCCCCGCGCACCGCCGCGGCGACCTGGCCGCGGTGGTAGCTCCCGTGCAGCGCGACGTGGGCCAGCACGTCGGCGACGGCGGTGCGGAACGCCTCGCCCCGGCTGTTGCTGTAGGCGACCTCGGCGGCGAGATCCGCGTCGCCCAGAGCGGCCAGGTAGCGGGCGTACCCGTCCTCGTTCGCCGCCTGGAGGACGCGGAGCTCGTCCAGCGACGGGTCCTCCGGCCAGATGGGCTGGACGGCGGAGTCCTCCCCGCGCAGCCGGAGGAGCCACACCCGCTCGGCGGCCAGCAGGTGGGCGAGAAGGCGGAGGACGCGCTGCGTACGCGCGCCCGGCGTCGCTGCCAGCAGCTCCAGGACGCGGCGGTCCGCCCAGGCCGCGTGCGCGAAGAGCCGTTCCAGGTGCGCGCGCATCACCGGCTCCCCCCGGGGATCGTCCAGATCTCCACCCGGTCCTCGGTGAAGAGCGGGACGGCGACGCGGCCCCGGCGGGTGTCCACCCCCAGGTCCGCGGGGGACTTGACCCCCTGGACGAGCGGCCGCAGCGACCCGTCGCGGAGCTCGTGCACGGCCCCGTCGGCCCAGCTGGACACCAGCACGCGGCCGTCCGGGAGCACCTCGACGCCGTCCCAGCTCCCCGGGCCCTCGGCGACGGCGCGCGGCGCCGCCTCGCCCGGGGTCCACCGCTGCACCGCCGGCCCGCCCGCGGGGGCGAGCAGGAAGCCGCCCGCCGGGTCGGCCGCGATCCCGTTCGGCATCGCCAGCGCGTCGCCCTGGAGCACCACCCGCGCGCCCGCGCCGTCCAGCCGGAAGACGCGGCCGGGGGCGACGGGCTTCGCGGCGCCCTGCGCGTCGATGGCGATGCCGGTGTCGGTGACGTACAGGGCGCCGTCGGGCCCCCTCGCCACGTCGTTGAGGAAGGCGGCCCCCAGCGCGCCGAGCTCCACGGTGGCCAGCGGCGCGCCGGTGCGGCGGTGGAAGGCGCGCACCGCGTCCACGTCGGCCACCCAGAGGGTGTCGCCGGATAGCGCCATCCCCTTGGGCGCGTTCAGCGTCGCGCCGCCGCGTCCGCCCTCGATCCAGCGCAGCGACTCCACCGTCCCGTCGGGCCGCAGGCGGCTGACGAACCCCGCGCCGTCCTTCGCGGAGGGGTTCCCGACGATGCTGGTGACGAAGTACACGTCCTGCTCGAGGTCGTAGCGCACCGACTCGGGCGTCGAGAAGCCGGCGGCGCTCGCCACCCGGCGGGGCGCGTCGCGGGGAGCCTGCGCGAAGGCTCCCGAGGCGAGCACGAGGGAGAGGAAGAGGACGCCGGCAGGGAGGACGCCGGAGCGGGAGAGACCAGCCATGACCGCCTCCATGGGTTCAGGGACCGAAGCGCGGAACGGCCGCGCACGATCAAGCTTGCATCCCGGCGCCGGGGTCGTCAATCTTGATCGGACGATCAACGTAGGGCACACCTCCTCCCGCGCCCCGATGCCGCGCACTCCACGATTCCTGGACGCCGGGGCCGCCGCCGCCGAGCTGGGCGTCACGCTCCCCACGCTGTACGCCTACGTCAGCCGCGGGCTGGTCCGCTCGGAGCCCGGCACCGGGAAGAGCCGCGCGCGGCGCTACCACGCCGAGGACGTGCGGCGCCTGAAGGCGCGCCGGGAGCAGCGCCGCGACCCGGAGCAGGCGGCGCGCTCGGCGCTCGACCTGGGGGCCCCGGTCCTGGAGTCGGCGGTCACCCTGATCGACGGGGGGCGGTTCTTCTACCGGGGGCACGACGCGACGGAGCTGGCGCGGACCCGCACGCTGGAGGAGGTGGCGGCGCTGGTCTGGACGGGCGACGCCGACGCCCCGCCGGACCCGGCCGCCCTGGAGGCGGCGGGGTCCTCCCCCGACGGCTGGGACGCTGCGCACCCGGCGGAGTCGTTCCAGCGCGTCCTCGCGCGGGCGGCCACCGAGGAGCCGAACGCCTACGACCTGCGGCCGCGGGCGGTGGTGCGCTCCGGCTTCCGCATCCTGCGGCTCATGGGGGCGGCGGTCGCGGGGGAGGCGCCGGCCGGGGTGCCGCTCGCCGAGGTGCTCCGCCGGGGGTGGGGAGCGGAGGAGGGCGCGCGGGGGCTGCTGGACGCGGCGCTGGTCGTGTGCGTGGACCACGAGCTGAACGTGTCCGCGTTCACGGCGCGCTGCGCGGCCTCCGCCGGGGCCACGCCGTACGGGGCCGTGGTCGCGGGGCTCGCGGCGCTGGGGGGCGCCCGGCAGAGCGGCGGCGAGGTGGAGCGCGTGGAGGCGCTCTTCGACGAGGCGGAGCGGACGGACGTGCCGGCGATGCTCGCCAGCCGCCTCCGCCGCGGCGAGGGGATCCCCGGCATCGGGCACCCGCTCTACCCGGAGGGGGACCCGCGCGGGGCCGCGCTGCTGGAGCTGCTCCGCGCGGCGGACCCCCGGTCCCCCGCCCTGCTGCTGGCGGAGCGGGTCGCCGGGGCCGCCGGGGAGCTGCTGGGGGAGCGGCCGGTGGTGGACTTCGGCCTGGTGGCGCTGGCGCGCGCGCTCCGCCTGCCGCCGCGGAGCGCGCTGACCCTCTTCGCGCTGGGGCGGACGGTGGGCTTCGTCGCCCACGCGCTGGAGCAGTACGCCGCCGGCCGGGCGATCCGCCCGCGCGCCCGCTACACGGGGCCGCCCCCGCCGGCGTAGCCGGCTTCAGTCGGCGAACTCCACCTCCCTGCGCGCACGCGCCTCCAGCGGGAGCAGGCACGCGTGGACGAAGCGGTGCACGGGGACGTCCACCCCCGCCTGCTCCCCGAAGCGCACGACCGCTCCCACCCAGGCGTCCAGCTCGGAGCGACGCCCGGCGGCGAGGTCCCGCTGCAGTGACGAGGTGCCGGCCGCCGGCTGCGCGTCCACGAACGCCATCGTCTCCTCCACCCCGTCCGCGGGGAGGGCGACGCCCCGCGCGCGCGCCACCGCCAGGATCTCGCGCATGGCTTCCTCCAGCAGCCGGCGCGTCCCGGGCATGGAGCGCAGCACGCCCACCGGCGCGCGCGCCACCGCCCCGATCCCGCCCATGGGCACCACGAAGAGGAACTTCCGCCAGAGCGCGGCCTGCACGTCGTCCGGCGTCTCCACGGGCACCCCCGCCCCGGCGAACGCGTCCCGGAGGCGCCGCACCCGCCCGCTCTCCCGTCCGTCCCACTCGCCGAAGGCGATGGAGCCGGGGCCCCCGCCGTGCCGGACGTGGCCCGGTCCGGCCACCTGGCTGAACACCCGGACGGTGCCGGGGAGCACCCGCTCCCGCCCGACGACCTCGGCGAGCTGCCACGGGGCCTCGACGCCGTTCTGGAGCGTGACCACGGCCGTGTCCGGCCCGAGCGACGGCAGGAGTGCCCGGGCGGCCTCGTGGACCTGCCAGCTCTTCACCGCCAGGAGCACGAAGTCCGCGGCGCCCGCCGCGGCGGCGTCGTCGGTGGCGTGGACCGGGCGGACGGTGAAGTCGCCGGCGACGCTCTCCACGTGCAGCCCCTCGCGCCGGAGCGCCCGGAG
Organism: Longimicrobiaceae bacterium; assembly: GCA_036259415.1. GTDB lineage: Bacteria > Gemmatimonadota > Gemmatimonadetes > Longimicrobiales > Longimicrobiaceae > JAFAYN01. Next base: position 745 of record DATABU010000560.1, on the reverse strand, counting down.
GTGCTCGCCGCGGGCGACGAAGACCACCGGGAGCCCCGCCTTCGCGAGGCGTCCGCCGAAGTACCCTCCGATCCCGCCGGTGCCGAAGACCGCGATGCGCATGAGGATCACGTGTTGGAGCCGGTTCGCGTCCGGAGCCCGGCGGGGGGGCCGCGCTCCGGTTGACAGGTTTACATGACGATCATAATATCACCTCCACCGGGCCGCAACCCGCGCGTCTCCCCCACCCCGACACGAGCGACCATGAGCGCGAGCCGATTGTCCCGCACCGCCGCCGCCGCAGTCCTGGGCTCCCTCCGCCTGGCGATGGCGGCGCTCGGGCGCGTCTCGCCGGGCGCGGCGGCGCGGGTCGCGGAGCGCCTGTTCGCGACGCCGCGGCGGAGGCGCCCCCGGCCGGACCCCACCGCGGAGCGGCTCCTGGCCCGCGCACGGCCGCTGGAGGTCGCGCACGGCGGGGGCGCGCTGCGCGGACACGCCTGGGGGAGCGGGCCCACCGTGCTGCTGGTGCACGGCTGGGAGGCCACCTGGGCGAGCCTGGCGGAGCTGGTGGAGCCGCTCGTCGGACGGGGGTTCCGGGTGGCGGCGTTCGACGGGCCGGCGCACGGCGCCTCCGACGGCGCGCAGACCGACGTGCTGGACTACGGGCGGGCCGTCGCGGAGATGGTCGCCGCGGTGGGGCCGGTCGAAGCCGTCGTCGCGCACTCCTTCGGGGCGCCGGCGACGGTCGTGGCGCTCGGCGGCTGGG
>DATABU010000559.1:0-2220 GCA_036259415.1 Longimicrobiaceae bacterium | reverse complement strand
GCGGACGGCGTCCGCGCTGCTCGCCGGGGCGGAGGACCTGCGCGAGGCGCGGGTCGCCTTCCTCGCACCGCCGGGCTGGGACTACGTGGCGGTCCAGTGGGGGATCTGGCGCGCGGGGGGGATCGCGGTGCCGCTCGCCGTCTCGCACCCGCCCGCCGAGCTGGAGTACGTGATCCGCGATGCGGACGCGTCGATCGTGGTGGCGCACCCCGACTTCGCCGGGACGCTGCGGCCGATCGCGGAGGCGGACGGGCGCCGCTTCCTACCGACCGGGGAGGCGCTCGCCGCGGCGCCGGGACCGCTTCCGGTGGTGGAGGAGTCCAGGCGGGCGATGATGGTCTACACCAGCGGGACCACCGGGAAGCCGAAGGGCGTGGTCACCACCCACACCAGCCTCCGCGCGCAGGTCGTCGCGCTCGTGGAGGCGTGGGGGTGGAGCGCGGACGACCGCATCCTCCTGGTCCTCCCCCTCCACCACGTGCACGGGATCGTCAACGTCCTCGCCTGCGCGCTCTGGGCGGGGGCTACGTGCGAGGTCCTTGCCCGGTTCGACGCCGACGAGGTATGGGAACGGCTCGGGTCGGGCGAGCTGACGCTCTTCATGGCCGTCCCCACCGTCTACCGGCGGCTCGTGGCGGCGTGGGAGGAGGCCGGTCCGGAGCGGCGGGAGAGGCTGTCCGCGGGGTGCGCGGGGATGCGGCTGATGGTGTCCGGCTCGGCCGCGCTCCCCGTGCAGACCCTGGAGCGCTGGCGGGAGATCAGCGGCCACACGCTGCTGGAGCGCTACGGGATGACGGAGATCGGGATGGCGCTCTCCAACCCCCTGCACGGCGAGCGCCGCCCCGGGCACGTGGGGATGCCGCTCCCCGGGGTGGAGGTGCGGCTGGTGGACGAGGACGGCGCCCCGGTGGAGCCCGGGACGCCGGGGGAGGTCGAAGTGCGCGGGCCGAACGTCTTCCTGGAGTACTGGCGCCGCCCGGAGGCCACGGCGGAAGCCTTCCGCGACGGCTGGTTCCGCACGGGGGACGTGGCCGTGGTGGAGGACGGCTACTACCGGATCCTGGGGCGCCGGAGCGTGGACATCGTCAAGACGGGCGGCTACAAGGTGTCCGCGCTGGAGATCGAGGAGGTGCTGCGGACCCACCCGGACGTGGCCGAGTGCGCCGTCGTCGGGGTGGAGGACCCGGAGTGGGGGGAGCGGATCTGCGCGGCGGTGGAGGTGCGGGACGGCGCCTCGCTCACGCTCGAAGCGCTCCAGCGCTGGGCGCGGGAGCGCCTCGCCCCGTACAAGCTCCCCCGCGACCTGCGGACGGTCGCCTCCCTGCCGCGCAACGCCATGGGGAAGGTGACCAAGCCGGACGTGGCGCGGCTCTTCGCGGGTTCCTAGGCGCCTGCGGCCGCGCCGGGCGACGGGAGCCCGATCGGCCGCAGCCGCTGGACCGCCGCGGCGAGCGCCAGCGCTCCCTCCTCGCCCATCGGCCTTCCCACCACCTGCAATCCCACCGGGAGCCCGTCCGCGTCCAGCCCCGCCGGCACCGACGCCACCGGGAGCCCCGTCAGGCTCAGGACGAAGGTCGGGGCGATCCAGTCCACGTACGTCTCCATCACCCGGCCGCCGACGGTGCGCGGAAAGTTCTCGACGACGGGGAAGGGGGGGACCGCCATGGTGGGCGTGAGAAGGTGGTCGAAGCGTCCGAGGAGCGCCCGGAGCTCCTCCCGGATGCGCCGGCGGGCCTGCTCGGCCGCGCCCAGCTCCTCGACCGTGGTGGCGAGGCCGGCCCGCAGGTTGTTGGCGACGTTGGTCCCGAAGCGGTCCAGCTCGGCCAGGTGCGGGTGGAGCATGGAGACGAACCAGAGCCCCCGCAGCGCCAGGAACGCCTTCCGGGCATAGGCCAGGTCCAGCTCGATCACCTCCACCTCCGCGCCCGCCCCCTCCAGCGCCCGCAGCGCCTCCCGGCAGACCCGCTCCACGTCCGCGTCGATCCCGATCCCCGCGACGTCCGGGCAGTAGGCGACGCGCAGCCCCCTCGGGTCGGCGTTCCGCACCGCCGCCACGAAGTCGCGGCCCGCGACCGGCTGCGCGAGCGGCGACAGCTCGCTGGGGCCAGCGACCGCCTGGAGCGCGAGCGCGACGTCCTCCGCGGTGCGCCCCATCGGCCCGGTCACCTGCATCGTGTCCCACAGGTAGTCGCTGGGCACGGTGGGGACCAGTCCCACGGA
>DATABU010000558.1:0-3317 GCA_036259415.1 Longimicrobiaceae bacterium | reverse complement strand
CCCCCCCTCGGCCCTCCCCGCGGAGGCGTCCCGTCAGAGCGTCAGCCCCGTCCGGCGCACCAGAGTGGTGGAGGCGGTCGCCCACTCGGGGAGCTGTCCCACGAAGTGGTCCAGCGAGGGGGAGCGGCCGGGGGAGTACGTCTCCATGACCTCGGCCTCCAGCGGCTCGGCGCCGCGGATGCGGACGGTGCCCTCCCACGTCCCGCCGCCCAGCGACCGCAGCGTGTAGGCAGGGGTCCGGGGCCCGCGGGCGGGTCCGCCGGCCCCGCCCGGCCCCTGCCGCCGCATCCGCATGGGCCCCATCGTCATCACCGAGGGGAGGCTGTCGCTGAACGACCACCCCACCACCCGCTCCGAGGGGATCCGCACGCCCACCGCGTACTGGCCGCCCCCGGGGGCGATGCGCAGGCGGACGGTGCGCACCCCGTCGGCGAGGTTCATCCCCTCCTGCGTGGCGGTCACCGCCAGCGGGGGGAGATCCGGGCGCTCCGCCTCGCGGATCACCCCCAGGTTCCCGGAGGTGAACGCGGGCCCTTCCATCCCGGCCACCGCCGCCTCGGCGGGGAGCTGGTCCAGCGAGGCCACGGCCAGCAGGGCGTCCAGGTCGGTGACCTGGTGCTGCACGTCGAGCCGCTTGGGGCGCTCGGCGCTGTAGGGATCCACCTGGGTGAGCGCCACCATCCCCACCAGCCCCACCGCGGCCAGGACGCCCGAGGCTAGCCGGAGACGCCCCGCCCGGTGCAGCGCCGCGACCCCGCTCGCCGCCAGCCAGACGGTGGTGAGCCCCACCAGCAGCCCGATCACCGGGTCGAAGCCGAAGGGCGACGGGAAGCGGCCCGCCACCGGCACGAACAGCTTCAGGAGGAGGATCTGCACCTGCGCGGTGAGCACGGCCGGGAGGACCCAGGCCACCAGCAGCGCCGCCCACCAGAGGCGCGGGGCGAACGACCAGATCAGCAGCCCGAGCGCCCCGGCCACCGTCCACCAGAGCGGCACGTAGGCCACGCCGAAGCCGGCGAGCGTCAGCGGGACCAGCATGGGCGCCCACACCAGGACGGCGCCGGCCAGGGCGGCCAGCGCGGTGTCCCCCGCCTCCGAATGCGGGTCGTAGCGCTGCCACACCCCGTGCACGATCAGGAAGCCGGCGAGCGACAGCGCCCCGAAGGTCGCCCAGGCCAGCATGGGCGAGGCGTACCAGCCGTGCGGGTAGCCGAGCGCCCGCAGCAGCAGGCCCGCGCCCACCGGGAAGAGGATCCCGAAGATCCCCGACAGCATCATCACCCCCATCCCCGTGAGCGCGCGGCCCCAGGTGAGCGGGGTGCGCCGGGTGGCGACCACCACCGAGCCCAGCGCCAGGGCGAAGGCGACCAGCGACAGCAGCATCGCGGTCACCCCGGAGTAGGCGAACATCTCCACCCCGAGGAAGTCGTAGTAGACGGAGCGCATCCCGCCCACGTCGCCGGGGAGCGGCCCGGTCGCCAGCTCGCGCACCAGCGCCAGGGTGTTGTCGCCCATGTGCTGGATGGAGCCTGGCTGCACCCGCCCGACCTGGTCGAGCGCGGTGTGGTAGGCCCAGCCGTCCTGGTAGAAGGCCACGTCCAGCCCGCGCAGCCCGCCCTGGTCGCGGTAGACGCGGAAGTCGGTGTCCGAGGGGATCAGCCCGCTCTGGAAGATGTCCTGCCCCAGCACCGTCCCGTACGGGCGGGGGACGGAGCGCGCGTACTCCTCTGTGAGCCAGGCGTTGCGCGGGCCCGTCTGGAAGAGCACCGCCTTCCCCCGCGGCCCCGCCGACTCCAGGTTGACGAAGGCGCGCACGTCCCGGGCCCAGGGGTGCTCCAGGAAGGCGCTGGAGCCCATGAGCCCCGCCTCCTCGCCGTCGTTGAAGTTGAAGACGACGGTGTGCTGCGGGCGCGGCCCCGCCGCCAGCGCCCGGAGCACCTCCACCGCCGCGGCCACCGAGGCGGCGTTGTCGCCCGCGCCGGGGCTCTCCGGCGGCGAGTCGTAGTGCGCCGACACCAGCACCGCCGAGGCCGAGTCGCCCGGGATGCGGGCCAGCACGTTGCGGGTGCGGTACAGGTCCAGCGTCGCGGGACGCATCAGGGAGGGAACCGTGCCCGAGTGCTCCTGCACCTGCACCTCCACCCCCGGGATCGCAGCCAGGGTGGAGGCCAGGTACGCGGCCGCCGCCTCGCCTCCGGGGGTGCCCACCACCCGCCGCCCGATGGTGCCGGCCAGGTGCTCCATCACCGGGCGGGCGCGCGCCTCCGAGAACTCGGTCGCGGGGACGTCGGCGGGGGCGGGGGCGGGCGGGCGGTCCGTCCACTCCACCACCCCGAACACGGCGGCGATGAGCCCCGCCGCCACCAGCCACACCAGGCCGCTGCGGGTGCGGGATTCGCTTCCGGCCGGCGCGGCCGGAGCGCGCCTGGGGCCGGCGGTGAGGACGGGGGTCGATGCCATGGTCTGCTGCTGCGGGAGGGAGGGGTCACGCGGCCGAAGCAATTGGTGGCGGACAATATGCGGGAATCGGCGCGCGCGCGCAACGGTCTCCCGCGCGCGCGGCGCCCCGGCTCCTGTTCCACGTCTGGCCCCGTCAGGGCGTCGCCTCGCGTCCCTCCACCTCCTGCACGGCGATGCGGAAGAGCACCCGCCGGAAGGCCGCCGGGTCGTCCGGGGTGAAGGTCTCGGGGACGAGCCCCCGCAGCAGCTCCACCGCGCGCTCCCACGCCGCGTCGCCATCCTCCTCCGGGATGGTGTAGAAGCCGCCGTGCACCACCACGCTCCGCCAGCGGAACAGCTCCTCCACCTCGTCCACCTCGAAGGCCACCGGCCACCAGGTGGTGCCCGTGGCCTCCAGCTTGGCTCCGTGCGAGGTGCGGCCGTACAGCCAGCCCTCGTGGAAGACGTAGTGGATCGGCTCGACGTCCACCCGGTTGGCGCGGGTGTACGCCAGGCGGCCCACGTGGTTGCGGGCCAGGATGGCCTCGCACTCGGCGCGGTCCAGGGTGCGGAACCGCGGCGCTCCCTTGCTGCTCACCTTTCCCTCCGGGTCGGGGGGCGTCCGGCGCGGCAAATGCCGCAAGAGCCCGTCCAGCGGGCGCCTCCGCCGCGCCGCATCCAGCATACCCGGGCGGAGCGGGAGCCGCTGTCAGCGGGAGGGACGCACCTGCGGCGGGGCTTCCGGCGCGAAGCGAAGCGGGGGCGCGGGAGAATCCCCCACGCCCCCGCCGCGTCCGTCCGCGCCGGACCGCGCCGCCGTCAGGGCACCACGACCAGCCCCACCGCGCCCCCGAACTCGTCCGCCTCGCGCGCGAGGC
>DATABU010000557.1:0-2493 GCA_036259415.1 Longimicrobiaceae bacterium | reverse complement strand
CCGCGGGCTCCAGCGACCACGCTCCAGCCGCCGCATCCTCCGTGTCCGCCACGGGCGAGGCGGGGGTCCACGCATCCGCCCCGGCCGCCGGAGCGGCCTCCGCCTCGGAGACGTGCTCCGCGGCGGGCGCCTCCCAGGCATCGGCCTCCGCGACGGCCTCGCGCTCCGCGGCGGCGTCGACTGCGTACGGGAGCGACTCGCCGCCGATGGACTCCGGCTCGGCGGGCGGCGCGTACGCGGCCTCGGGGGCGAACGGCTCCGCCTCCGCCGCCTGAGACGACGCGTCCTCACCGTACGGCTCCGGCTCGGGAGGGTTGAAGGGCTCCGGCTCCCCGCCAAGGGAGTACGGCTCCTCCGTCACGGAACCGGGATCGGCGGCCGCCCCGGGAGCCTCCTCCTCCGCGTCGCCCCAGCTCAGCCACCCGGGAGTCTCGTCCACCACGGCCTCCGCCTCCGCCGCGGGCTCGGCCGCGGGGGCGGTGAGCGCCTCGGGCTCCGACACGTCGGCGGCCAGCCACGGCAGGTCGTCCGCCTCCGCGGCGGGGGCTTCCGGCGCGGGCTCGTCGGCGGGGGCCTCCCCGATCGTCTCCCAGGGCGTCCAGGGCTCGTCCTCGCCCTCGTCCGCCGCCTCGGAGCGCGCGGGATCCTCCGCGGGCGCCTCCCAGGGCATCCAGGCGTCCTCCTCCGCCTCGATGGCCGCGGGGGTGAACGGCGCCACGTCCGCCTCTACCTCGGCCAGTTCGGCCGGCGGGGCGTACTCGTCCACCACGGGCGCGTTCGCCTCGGCCGCCGGAGCCGCCGGCTCAGCGTGCGGCGGGCCGGCGAAGGGCGGGAACGGGGGGAGCGGCGCCGCAGCGCCCGTGCCGGCGTCGGACGCGCCGGGGGACGGCCGGGAAACGGCCGGACCGAACGGCGGGAAGGGCCGCGAAGGATCTCCAGGGTGTGCGCTCATGGGGCGTGCCGGGAGGAGAGTGGTCGAGGGACGGGATCGAGAGGGCCGCGCGGGGCGGCGCCGGGAGGGACGCGCGCGGGGGCGGACGACGCGCCGGCGGGGAGGCCGGCGCCCGGGTGCCGCGGGTGCTCGTGTCCGGGTGTGGAGCGCAAGCTACGCTCCGGCCGGGGCCGCTGTCAACGGAAAGAGCGCGGGAGGCTCACCCCCCGCGCCCGGAGTCCCCCCGCTCCGCCCAGCCGAACCGCCCCAGCAGCGGGACGAAGGTGACGTCCAGCACCTCCTCCGTCTCCACGCCCTCCGGGGTGCGGCGCACCATGAGGAGGCGCTGCCCCTCCTTCGATCCCACGGGCACCAGCATCCGCCCGCCGGGCGCGAGCTGCTCCACCAGCGGCGCCGGCACCTCGGGCCCGCCCGCCGCCACCAGGACGGCGTCGTACGGGGCGTAGCGGCTCCAGCCGATGGTGCCGTCCCCCACCAGCAGCGCCACGTTGGAGATGCGCAGCCGGTCCAGCGCCTCCCGCGCGCGCATCGACAGCTCGCGGATCCGCTCCACCGAGTAGACGCGGTCCACCAGGCGCGCCAGCACCGCCGTCTGGTACCCCGACCCCGTGCCGACCTCCAGCACCCGGTCGGTGGGGCGGAGCTGCAGCGCCTGCATGTAGAACGCCTGGAGCGAGGGCTGCGACGCCGTCTGCCCGAAGCCGATGGGGACCGGCGCGTCCTCGTACGCGCGCCCCCACACCGCGTGGGGAACGAACTCGTGGCGCGGGACCGAGTCGAAGGCGCGCAGCACCTCCAGGTCGTGGATCCCCCGCTCCTGCATGCGGCCGATCAGGGCCCTGCGCTGCGCCACGAACCGGTCGCCGCTCACGGCGCCAGCCCCCACTCCGCCACCTCGTGCAGGAGCGCGTGGTTGGTGAGGTCCAGGTGCAGCGGCGTCACCGAGACGTAGCCCGCCTGCACCGCGTGGAAGTCCGTCCCCTCCGGCGCGTCCCACTCCGCCCCGCCCCCGCCGATCCAGAAGTACTCGCGCCCCATCGGGTCCTTGCCGCGCATGATGGAGTCGTTATAGACCCGCCTCGCCAGCCGCGTCACCCGCACCCCCTTCACCTCCGCCGGGTCCAGCGACGGGAGGTTGACGTTGAGCAGGGTGTCCGGCGGGAAGTCGCCACGGCCGACCAGCTGCGGGAGCAGCCGCTCCAGCAGCGGCCCCCAGCCGCGGATCGCCTCGGGGTCGCGCCCCACGTACGAGACCGCCACCGACGGGATCCCCAGGATGGTGGCCTCCATCGCCCCCGCCACGGTCCCGGAGTAGAGCACGTCCTCCCCCATGTTGGGTCCGTGGTTCACCCCCGAGAGCACACAGTCCGGCCGCTCCTCCAGCAGCGCCCCCACCGCCAGGGCGACGCAGTCGGTGGGGGTGCCGTCCACGTGGTGCATCCCCTCGCGGATGCTGCGGGCGCGCAGTGGGTGGTGCATGGTGAGCGAGTGGCTGGTGGCGCTCTGCTCCCGGTCGGGCGCGACGATCCGCACCGTCCCCA
>DATABU010000556.1:0-5868 GCA_036259415.1 Longimicrobiaceae bacterium | reverse complement strand
CAACTTCACGGAGATGCTCCAGGACTTCCTCCCCAAGCGCACCAAGCGGCGCCGGGTGACCATCGCCGAGGCCCGCCGCATCCTCCTCCAGGACGAGCTGGACAAGCTGGTCAACATGGACGAGGTGGTGGACGAGGCGCTCGACCGCGTCGAGCAGATGGGGATCGTCTTCCTGGACGAGATCGACAAGATCGCGGGAGGCCGCAGCGAGATGGGGCCCGACGTGTCGCGCGAGGGGGTGCAGCGCGACCTGCTCCCCATCGTGGAGGGCTCGACCGTGCAGACCAAGTACGGGATGGTCCGCACCGACCACGTGCTCTTCATCGCCGCGGGGGCGTTCCACGTCTCCAAGCCGTCGGACCTGATCCCGGAGCTGCAGGGCCGCTTCCCCATCCGGGTGGAGCTGAAGAACCTCACCGAGGCCGACTTCGTCCGCATCCTGCGCGAGCCCAAGAACGCGCTGCTGACGCAGTACCAGGCGCTGGTCGCCGCGGAGGGGGCCACGCTGGAATTCACCGACGACGGCGTGGAGGCCATCGCGCGCACGGCTGCCACCGTGAACGACCGCATGGAGAACATCGGCGCGCGGCGGCTGCACACGGTGCTGACCACGCTGCTGGAGGAGATCCTGTTCGACCTCCCCGACGCGGCCGAGAAGTCCATCGTCATCGGCTCCGACACCGTGCGCGACCGGCTCAAGGCCATCGTGGAGGACGAGGACCTGCGTCGGTACATCCTGTAGCTGCTGGAACGGCGGGGGTGGGCGTGCCCCTCGCTGGCGCTCGGGTCGGGCTGCGCGCTGCGTAGGGCTGCAAACAACGCAGCCCAACGCAGCCGAGACCCGACGGAACTGCTGTCGGGTCTCGGCCCTGCCGGGCGCGCATCCCTCACGCGGGCCCGGGTGCCGAGGCGGCTCCGGTCGTTCTCCCCTCCCCCTTGCGGGGAGGGGCCGGGGGAGGGGGTCCGCCGTTCTCCCCTCTCCCGGCATCCGGAGAGGGGGGCGAGCATCCGGCGAGCCGGGTGAGCGCCCTACCAGAGCTTCTGCTCCTCCTCGCCGTCCTCCTCCGACGCCCGGTCCTCCTCCGCCGCCGCCTTCGGCTCGACCTTGCGGGTGGCGTCGATCGGGCGAAGGCGCTTCGACCGGAGCAGCTGGTTGAAGCCCGCGACGTCCGCGGCGACCACCTCGCGCAGGCGGGCGAGCTGCTCGTCCAGGCGGCCGGAGAGCTCCCGGAATACCGTGTAGGTCTGGTCGGTGGGGCGCGACTCGGCGCTCTCGACCACGCCCAGCAGCGCGGCCAGCTTGTTGTTGAGGCGGATGGGGTAGTTGAGCGGGTCCTGGTTGCTCTGCAGGCGCACCTGGTAGATCGCCTCCTCCACCCCTCCCAGCCGCGCGCGGAGCGAGTCCGCGGCTGCCGTGACCGCCGGGTCGTCGGTGCGCTTCACGCGCTCGTCCACCTGCGCCTTCAGGTCGCGGATGCGGATCACCGCCTCGTTGGCGCGGCTCACCGCGTCGCGGACCTGCGTCGCCAGCGCGAACTGCCGCTCCAGGTCGGCCTGCGTCACTCCCGTCAGGCGCGGGTCCATCCGCACGGTGAACTCCTGCTCCTGCCGCGCCCCGTCCGCCGTCAGGCGCACGCGGTAGGTGCCGGGCACCACGCGCGGGCCGTTGCTCCCCGCCGCCCAGAGGATCATCCCCGGGAAGGTCGTGGGGCCGGGGACGCGCAGGTTCCAGACGAAGCGGTGCATCCCCGCCTTCACGGGCACCTTCGGGTCCGCCCCGCCCGGGGGCCCGTCGTCGTCATCGCCGCCGCCCTGCCCCTCCGACTTCTTCACGGTGTCGGCCGGGGTGCCGGTGAAGGAACGGATCACCCGCCCCTGCGTGTCCAGGAACTCCAGCGTGACCCGCTTCGCCGGCCGCGCCAGGCGGTAGTACACGGCCACGCCGGGTCCCACGGCGCGCACCGGGTCCACCGGGTCGAAGAGGTGCACGCGAGCCCGCGCCGCGGCCGGGGAGAGCTGCCGCAGCGGGGCGATGTCGTCCAGCACGTAGAAGCCGCGGCCGTGCGTGGCGATCACCAGGTCCTCGTCCTCCACCGCCACGTCGGAGACCTGCGTCACCGGCAGGTTGCGCTGCAGCGGCTGCCAGCTGGCCCCGTCGTTCCAGGAGACCCAGATCCCCCGCTCCGTCCCCGCGTACAGGAGGCCGGGGCGCGCCGGGTCCTCGCGCACCGCGCGGAGGAAGTCGCCGTCCGGGATCCCGGCGGTGATCTTCGTCCAGGTGCGCCCGTAGTCACCGGTGCGGAACAGGTACGGCGCGCGGTCCTCCTGCTGGTAGCGGTTGGCGGCCAGGTACGCCTTCCCCGGCTCGTGCGGCGACGCGTCGATCAGCGAGATCCGGGCGAACTCCGGCAGCTCCGGCGGGGTGACGCGCTGCCACGTCCGCCCGCCGTCGCGGGTGAGGCTGGCGATCCCGTCGTCCGACCCCACCCACAGCGTCCCCGCCTCGTGCCGCGACGGCGCGATGGTGAAGATGGTGCCGTACGTCTCCACCCCCGTCTGGTCCAGGGTGATGGGGCCGCCGGAAGGGCCCAGCGTCCGCGGGTCGGCGCGCGTCAGGTCCGGGGAGATCCGGTCCCAGCTCTGCCCCTGATTCGTGCTCCGCCAGAGGTGCTGCGAGCCGGTGTAGATGGTCCCCGAGTCCTGCGGCGAGAAGACGATGGGGTACGTCCACTGGAAGCGCTCGCGGATGTCCTCCGACGAGTGCCCCATGGGGTTCTCCGGCCACACCTGCACGTTGCGGCGCTGGCCGGTGGCGCGGTCGAAGCGGCTCAGGTAGCCGCCGTAGCTCCCGGCGTAGAACAGGTCCAGGTTGCGCGGGTCCGGGGCGATGTACCCGCTCTCGCCGCCCCCCACCGTGTACCACGTGCTCCCGCTCCCCTCGCTGGGGAGGCAGAGCGTGGTGTTGTCCTGCTGCGCCCCGCACACCTGGTAGGGGAAGTGCCCGGTGGTGACCACGTGGTACATCTGCGCGGTGGGGTAGTCCTGCCCCGTCCAGCTCTCGCCGCCGTTGACGCTCACGTTGCCGCCGCCGTCGTTCGCCTCCACCATCCGCCGCGGGTCCGCCGGGTCGATCCACAGGTCGTGGTTGTCGCTGTGCGGCGTGCGGATCGCCTTGTACGTCTTCCCCCCGTCCGTGCTCTTCCAGAAGCCCACGTTCAGGACGTAGACCACGTCCCTGTCCTTCGGGTCGGCGTAGATGCGCGTGTAGTAGAAGGCCCGCTGGCGCAGCTTGCGCTCGTCGTTTACACGCGTCCAGGTGGCGCCCGCGTCGTCGGAGCGGAAGACGCCGCCCGAGTCGGCCTCCACGATCGCGTACACCCGCTTCGGGTCCGCCCCGGAGACGGAGACGCCCACCTTGCCGACGATCCCCTCCGGGAGCCCCGGGTTGCGGGTCAGCTCCGTCCAGCTTTCCCCGCCGTCGGTTGACCTGAAGATCCCCCCGCCCGGCCCGCCGCTGGAGAGCGACCACGGCGTGCGGTTCACCTCCCACAGCCCCGCGTACATCGTGCGTGGGTCGGAGGGGTCCAGCACCAGGTCCACGGCGCCGGTGCGGTCGTTCCGGAACAGGGTCTTCGTCCAGCTCTTCCCCCCGTCCGTGGAGCGGAAGACGCCGCGCTCCGGGTTGGGGCCGTAGGTGTGCCCCAGCGCCGCCACGTGGACGCGGTCGCAGTCCGCGGGGTCCACGCGCACCCGGGCGATCACGTGCGTGTCGCGCAGGCCCGCGTGCGTCCAGGTCCTGCCGGCGTCGGCGCTGCGGTACAGGCCGTCGCCCTGCATGACGTTGCCGCGCAGCTGGGCCTCGCCCATCCCGGCGTACACCACGTCCGGGTTCGCCTCGCAGACCGCCAGCGCGCCCACGGACGAGCTGCTGAAGTGCCCGTCCGACACGGGCTTCCAGGTGGTGCCCCCGTCCGTGGTCTTCCACACGCCGCCGCCGGTGGCGCCGAAGTAGTATTCCAGCGGCCGCTTCGTGCTCCCCGCCACGGCGATGGAGCGCCCACCGCGGTTCGGGCCGATGCTCCGCCACCGGAACGCGGAGAGCAGCGTCGTGTCGTACGCGGCTTCGTTCGTCGGGGCGCCGCGCTGGGCGGTGAGGGGGGTGTCGGGCGCGGAGGCGAGGAGCGCCAGCGCGGCCACGGCGACGTGTCGCATCGTGTGTCCGGGTGAGGGTTGGACTGCTGATCCGCACTGCACAACTACCGGGGTTGGGCGTGCCCCCGGCTGCGCCGGGGTCGGGCTGCGGCTCCGTAGGGCAGCAGACAACGCTGCCCAACGGAGGCGAGCCCCGACGATACTGCTGTCGGGTCTCGCCGCTGCGCGCTCGCATCCCTCACGCGGGCGCCCAGCTGGGGGTCCCCTGCTCCGCAACCCGCCGGAGTGGCACGATCCCGCGGCGTCTGCTACACGAGCCGCACCGCCACGTCCACCAGTGCGTCCCGGGCGTCGCCGGGCGGTATCGCGGCGGCCTCGGTGGCGATCCGCCCGGCCAGGCGGCGCCAGACCGTGTCACGGGAGTTGAAGAAGGTGAGCCCCAGCAGCCACTCCTCGGCGTTCGGCGGCAGGGCGGCGCCCAGCGCGGCGCGCTCCGCGGCCTCCTCGGCCAGCACCCAGCGGGCGGCGGCCGCGAGATCGTCGTCGGAGAGGCGGCCGGCGCGCAGCAGCACGGCCAGGGCGAGCAGGCCGAAGGCGAAGAACGGACGCTCGTCGTCCTCCCCCATCCCCGGGGTGCGCCAGGTGAGGAAGCGGGCGGCGGCCTCCTGCACCTCCGGGCCCAGCTCCAGGGCGCTCTCGATCACCTGCGCCAGCGTGGAGTTCTCCCCGCCGAAGTAGCCGTCGTTCGGGGGCTCGGCGGCGGCGCGGAGCAGCGCGGCGCAGGCGAAGGCGCGCATGCGGTGGCCGCGCTCGCCGGTGGAGCCGGGCTCCCACCCGGGGTCCTCCGGCTGCGACCAGCGGATCAGCTCCAGCACCTCCTTCGGCTCCCACCCCATCGGCACGGGAACGATCCCGTGGTCGCGGATGGGGCGGAGCGCCGCCAGGTGCCCGGCCTCGTCCATCCCGTAGTCGGCGCGGGCGATCTCCCGGAGCATGGAGTCGTCCACCCCGGCGCGGGCCAGGTGGAGGAGGGCGTCCGCCGAGGGCGGGAATGCGCGCTCCAGCGCGGCGGGTAGGACGGCCATCCCCTACCCCGCCCGCAGCTCCAGCCGCAGCGTCCGGCCGGGCTGGGGCAGGCCGCACTGGTCGTAGACCGCGGCGTCGGCGGCGTTGTCCAGGGCGAGCCCGGCGCGGAAGCCCCGCCAGGCGCGCGAGAGGCGCAGGTCCGCGCGGGCGGTGGCGGCGAGCGCCACTTCGCGGCCCAGCTCCGGGTGCACGCACCACTGGCGGCCCTGGAAGCGAACACCCGCCTCGGCCCGGAGGCCCAGCGGGAACGCGGTGGAGCCGTCCACGGCGCCGGCGAGGGCGGGCTGGTACTCGGCGCCGGTGCTGCGCACCTCGTCGCGGTTCTCGCGGCGGAAGCGGCCATCGCCCGCCGCCGCGCGGACGATGGCGTCGCGGAGGCGGTGGTGGAAGCCCACCGCCTGGAGCTGCAGCGCGCCGAGCTGCGCCGTCGCGCCGGCCTCGGCGGCGAGCAGCGTCTCCGGGCGCAGCGCCGGGTTCGGCTCGAAGCGGCCCAGCGCGCCGGAGTACGCCTCCCGCAGAGAGGGGAAGCGCGCGCGGCGGCTCACCCCTGCGTGCAGCGACGCCTCCGCGCCCAGCGAGGCGGTGGCGCCCAGGCGCGCGCCCCAGTCGCGGAGCGCGCCCAGCGGCGGC